>JACQKJ010000075.1 GCA_016204595.1 Candidatus Komeilibacteria bacterium
ATTCATTATTCATAATTCTTTACCCCTCATTCTTTATATGGCTTTTACCCACGAAGAGAAAAAATTACTTGAGCCATACGTCACGTCGGTTGACGGGGATATTTTTTCCGTGAAGGCGATGCACGGCATGGTGGGCGCTGCGTACGCGCGGTACAGCAGGGCGAAAGGAGGTTTTCGCGAGGTCTTGCTGAAGGAATTTATCAAGGAAGGGGTCATCGATCCGGTACACGCGGCAGAGCTAATTGAGCGTATTCTCATTGCCTACGGCGATGATTCGGTCGGCGAACTTGAAGGCGCGCACGTGTCATTCGAGAATATTTCGATAGTGGCGACCAAGGAAATAGAAGAGCGGCGCATCGGCGGTTCGCCCATCGAGCAATCGACTCGCTATGTGTTCTATGACCAGAAGATCAATGACAAGTACCGATATTACCGTGAGCCTCGGATCATGGCTTCGCCGTTCGCGGCCGAGTATGAAGCCACGCTGGATTTTGTTTTTGATACGTACTGTGAGCTTATTGAACCGATGAAGACCTATTATCAGGGTCTGAAAGCAATGGATGATGCCGAGTATGACATCAACGCTGACGGCGTGAAAGAGAAGTACGCTGACCTCACTGACCCCAACGACCAGAAAGCGTTTCGCGTTACCTACAACGCTGACCTGCGCACCAAAGCATGCGACACCTTGCGTGCGCTGCTGCCCATCGCGACCCAGACCAATGTCGGGATATTCGGGAACGGTCGTTTCTTCCAGAATGTGGTGACTGCGCTGTATACGAGCCCGTTCACGGAGGCAAACCAGATCGGCGATGCCGCGTTCCGGGAGCTTAACAAGGTGATCCCTGCCTATGTGAAGCGGGCCAAACGGAATGAATATCTCATAGCAAACCACGCCGCCATGCAGGCGATAGTGGACGAATTGCTCGGCGGGGTTGCGCCGCAGCGCGTCGATGAGAATATCGATCTTTTGGACTACGGTGATGATGCCATTACGGAACGTCTGAAGGAGGAGCCTGATTTCAATGCAAGCACGGTCAGGCATGCCCGGCAGATCGAATTCGATGTATTCACGATAACCTGCATGTTATATCCGTACGCGCGCCACCCGTTCCGCCAGCTCCGGCATATCGTCAGAAAACTTTCCGAAGCGCATCGTATGCGCATCGCTGCGGCGTATGTGGGGAATCGTACGACCCGGCGTGACCGGCCCTACCGCGCGTTCGAAAGCGGCTATCCGTATACGTTCGATCTGGTCACCGATTTCGGGACCTATAAGGACCTGATGCGGCATCGCATGAACACACAACTGCGCCAGCGCTTCTCGCCGCTCTTGGGTTTTGCCATGCCTCCTGATCTCGAGATCGCCGGACACGCTGATAAAGCCAGGGAATGCCATGTGAAAGTCGCAGCGCTCTACGAAAAAATGGTCCCGACACAGAAAGAGGAAGCTTCGTATGTCACGTTGCACGGCAATTACGTGCGATGGCTCATGGGTATGAACGACCGCGAGGCATTCCATTTGCTGGAACTGCGCACTACGCCGCAAGGGCATCCGTCGTACCGTAAAGCCTCGCAGCTCATGCATCAGGCGATCAGGAAGCAATCGGCATGGCGCGCTGACGCCATGAACTTCGTCGATTACAATGAGTATTTCTGGGCGCGCGGTGATGCCGAGGCGCGTCAGCGCGCAAAAGAGCGCACGCTTGAGGAACGGCTTAAGAAAGAGAAAGGCGAGATATGAGCGCAGCCAGGGGTAAGCTCATCGTCCTCTACGGTATCAACAACTTGGGCAAGTCAACCCAGGCGCGGATCCTGGTCGATGCTTTGCAAGCCAAAGGCATCCGCGCGAGTTATCTGAAATATCCGCTCTATGATCTGGTACCGTCAGGACCCATGCTCAACGCGTATCTGCGGGAAGGCAATCCGGACAAACTGGGTTCTCGGGAGTTCCAGATGCTGCAGGTCATGAACCGGACCCAATACGACGCGGCGCTCGAGGCGCGCCTTGCATCGGGTGAATGGATCGTAGCCGAGGATTACGTTGGCACCGGCATTGCCTGGGGCATGGGGGCGGGCGTTGACCGCGAGTGGCAGGAACTTATGAACGCGCATCTGGTAAAGGCCGATTGTGCCTTGCTTTTTCAGGGGCAGCGTTTCATGGAGGCACAGGAAAAAAATCACAAGCATGAGTCCGACAATGAATTGACCGAACGGGTGCGGAAGGCGCATGATGCATTAGGGAGGGACTTCGGCTGGATACGGATCGACGCGAATCGGTCGATTGAGGAGATCGCAACTGAGGTCCTGTCCGTGGTTATGAAAGCGTTCCGGCTATGAAACACGCATTTGAAAGCATTATCGGCCTGGAAATCCACCTGCAGCTCAAAACGAACTCGAAAATGTTCTGCAGCTGCCTGGTGGTTCCTTTTGACTCTGAACCAAACAGCTCTGTCTGCCCTGTGTGCCTTGGGCATCCGGGAACGCTTCCGGTCGTGAACCGGGAAGCGGTCCGGCAGGGGATCCGAATGGCCTTAGCACTGCACGGGCGCATATTGAAAGAGACCCGATTTGATCGTAAGAGTTATTTTTATCCTGACCTGCCGAAAGGGTATCAGATCTCACAGTTTGATGAGCCGTTATCGGTTGGTGGTTTTGTGGAACTCTTTGTGAAAGGTAAGGAGAAGCGGTATCACCTGGAACGGCTGCATCTCGAGGAAGACGCGGGGAAAAATTTTCATTCAGGCAACGAATCGATGGTCGATTTCAATCGGGCTGGCGTTCCTTTAGCCGAGATAGTGACGAAGCCTGACTTCCGGTCCGCCGAAGACGCGCGAGCTTTCCTGCAGGAATTGCGGCTCATAGCACGGTACCTGGGCGCCTCGGACGCGGATATGGAAAAAGGACAGCTTCGCTGCGACGCGAACATATCCGTGCGGCCGGTCGGGAATGAAACGCTGTTCGCCAAGACCGAGATAAAAAATTTGAATTCATTTCGCGCTGTCGAGCGGGCGCTTCACTATGAGATAGGACGGCAGACACGGCTCTGGGAGCAGGGCGATCCGCCGCATCGCGAGGAGACGCGCGGCTGGGATGAACCGCGGGGCGAGACGTATGTGCAGAGGATCAAGGAAGGGAGTGATGAGTATCGCTATTTTCCCGAGCCTGATCTCAAACCCATACTCATTTCTGAAGAGGATATACAGGAGCTCACGCGGTCGTTGCCCGAGTTACCCCGCGCGAAGCGTATCCGTTTCATTGAGGAATATGAGGTAACGAGGGAGGCGGCGCAGGTCCTGGTCGCAGACAAACCAGCTGCCGATTACTTCGAGGCGGTCGTCGAGGAGCTTAAAAATTGGCTGTATGACAGCGGCGGCGAGGGAAGCGGCCTGCCCGCCAATCGCCTGACGGCTCAAGGCGTCTGGCAGGCGGGTACCAGGGAAGAGATATGGGAACAGAATCGTAAAAAACTGACAAAACTTGCATACTCATGGATAACCTCGGAACTATTCAAGCATTTGAATGCCGACGGCAAGAGTATTTCCGAAATTTCACTCACGCCCGAGAATTTTGCGGAATTCATCGTATTGGTATACCAAGCAAAAGTGAACAGCAGCGCCGCGCAGACTGTTTTGGAAAAAATGTATCACGAAGGAAAAGATCCGAGCGATATTGCGGAGGATGAGGGTCTTTTTCAAACAAGCAGTACTGATGATCTTGCGCCTTTAGTTCGTCAGGCGCTTGCGGAAAACCCGGAACAGGTGGAACAGTACCGAGCCGGCAAGCAAACGGTTTTGCAATTTTTGATCGGCAAGGTTATGAAGCTTTCGAAAGGGTCCGCTGACCCGAAGGTTGTTGCCGATCTATTGAAAAAAGTTTTAAATAAATAGCGGTCCCGAGCGCAGTCGACCTTGCTGAGGATTCATTTGACGGCGATGATTCTATATTGTTAAATAGAGTTGTCATTCGATCTGTTTCTTTAACGGAGAACGTGCGCAGATGCGCATAAAGAGGAGGTGACACGTGAAGATTGCGCTCGGATCGGATCATGCGGGCTTTCGCTACAAGACACTACTCAAGGACTGGCTGATCGAGCGAGGACATGAGATCGTAGATTTCGGCACCTATTCGTCGGTTCCGGTTGACTACCCTCACTTCATACGACCGGTCGCGCGTGCCGTCGCAAATGGCGAATTCGAGCGGGGTATTGTGCTCGGCGGCTCCGGCAACGGTGAAGCGATGGTGGCTAACAGGGTGAGCGGCGTTCGTTGCAGCCTTTGCTGGAACGAGGAGTCTGCTCGACTGGCCCGGGCTCACAACGACGCCAACGTGCTGTCGTTGGGCGAGCGCTTGCTTTCGGAGGCCGATCTGTTGGCCATCGTCAGTATCTGGCTTGAGACGAAGTTCGAGGGCGGTCGCCATGCGCGGCGCATTGTCAAGATCGACTGGAAGTGAGGAACGAAAACCATCAGCGGCCGACAGAGTTGCAACTCTGTCGGCCGTAGTATTTTAGATAAAATCTATGATAGTTTTTTCAGCTTCCCGAGCCGTGGTTATCCAACGGATCCGGATGTCCCTTCGCTCCATCCCATGAAACCAGGTCATCTGGCGCTTGGCATACCTGCGAATGGCGGTACCAAGCTTTTCTGTAAGTCTCTTTTTTGAGATTTTTCCCTGCAGAAAATACATGAGGTAGCGATACTCGAGACCAAGGTCTATGAGTCGTTTTGCCGAAACCCCTTGCGCACGCAGTCTTTTCACTTCAGCAATCATGCCCTGCTTGAGGTGTTTTGCAAGACGTGCAGCGATCCGCTTCTCAAGTGCTTTGGTAGGAACTTGAATACCCAGTATCAGTGAATCATAGTTTGTTTTTCCCGTAAGCGGCGGCATCGGCTTATGCGTTGTCATGACTATTTCCAGAGCGCGGATGAGCCGTGCCGGATTGTGTTTGTCTATCGTTCTCGCGCGGGCAGGGTCGAGTTTTTTGAGCTGCGCGTACAATTGCGCTGTGGTGAGACGGGCGAGTTTTGCCCGCAGGCGCTTGTCAGGCTTCACGCGCGGCAAGGCCACATCAGAGAGCACCGCTTCGATCCAGAAGCCGGTGCCGCCGCACAGGATCGGCAGCTTCCCGCGTCGTTGAATGGCGCGAATTGTTTTGCGTGCGTCCCGCTGGAACTGATGCACGGTATAGCTTGTTTTTGGAGAAGCAACGTCGAGCAGATGATGCGGTACCAGACGCCGCTCGCGCTTGCTTACTTTCCCGGTACCGATGTCCATGCCGAGGTAGACCTGACGCGAGTCGGCTGAAATGATCTCCCCGTTATATTTCCGTGCCAATGCTATAGCAAGGTCCGACTTGCCGGATGCGGTTGGTCCGAGAATAACGACAACCTTTTTTTTCGGGGGCATATATTTCAGTGTCATTGCGAGCCCCGATGTACTCGTCGGGGCGTGGCAATCTGACCCGAAGGGTCATCCCGAGCGAATCCGCCTTCGGCGGAGAGCCGAGGGACCCCCTTGTATAAATTGGGGTCCCTCCGTTCCGCTACGCTCCAGTCGGGATGACGCTAGTGCGTCAGATTGCTTCGTCGCTGCTGCTCCTCGCAATGACGGAAAGAAAAAAAATTCGGTCGAGATGACTGATAATTTATTTTTTTCTGCTGACGTGAATGCGTTTCGGTGCAGAACGATGAACCGGGCGTTTCAATTGATCCGAAAGCGATGCCATCCTTTTTTTCGCTTTCTCACGTTTTATGTGACGCTTTTCTGCCTTGAGTTTTTTCATATAGGTAACCCCTCATCTGCCCTTCGGGCATCTTCTCCCAGAGGGAGAAGGATTAGCAAATAGCCCTCTCCTGTTGGGAGAGGGTAGGGTGAGGGTTATTCGAGTAATTGTTTAATTTTTTCGACAACTCCATCAAGATTGCGATCAATTTCGTTATTCCAAACTCGCAGGACTCGAAACCCTTCTGATCGTAGAACGTCATCTCGAAGATGATCATTTCTGTGCTGATGTGTATCTGCATGGTGCCCTCCATCAAGCTCTATAATAATTTTCTTCTCCTCGCAACAGAAATCTACAATATATGCGCCGATTGGATGCTGCCGTCGAAATTTGTGGCCAAGAAAATTCCTGCCACGTAGATGATACCAGAGTTTTCGTTCCTGTGGCGTTTGATTTTTTCTAAGAGTTCTCGCTGCATTGATGAGTCGCGATACCATATCAGAATAAAAGATCAGAAGATCGTGATTTGATTTTTTTCTTTAGATTCTCGACAAATTTTCCCTTGTCGATCTCAACCACTTTTTGCTCTCCGCGTATTCGCACAGCGAGCTTTGCAGACTGCAGTTCCTTATCTCCTACAACAAGCGTGTACGGGATTTTTTCGTTCGACGCCTTTCGAATCTTGTTTCCGACAGTTTCGTTATCGTCGTCGACATCCGCCCGGATGTGCATCGTTTTGAGCAATACCGCCAGTTCATGACAATAGGCCTGATGGTCCTTGCCTACCGCCGCGATGCGCACCTGTATGGGCGCAAGCCAGGCCGGAAACGCGCCGGCATAATGCTCTATGACAAAAGCCATGAAACGTTCATGAACGGAAAGGGGCGCTCGGTGTATGACAAAGACCTGGCCGTTCTCCTTACCATGCGCGTCTATGTAGGAAAGTTTGAACCGCGACTTCGCAAGGAAGTCGAGCTGAATAGTGGAGAGTGATTCTTCACGGCCGATGACTGATTTGAACTGCACGTCTAACTTGGGCCCGTAGAATGCTGCTTCGTCTTCGGCCTCCTCAAAGGGGAGGTTCAGTTTCTTCAATATTTTTCGCATCACGTCCTGCGCGTGTTTCCAGTTCTCCGGTTCATCGATGTACTTCTCCTTGTGTTCGGGAGACCAGAGCGAAAGTCGGAACCAGTAATCCTTAAGTCCGAAGAGCTGGTAATAATACGCCGTGAGCTCGATCACTCGTGTCACCTCTTGTTCGACCTGGTCGGCGGTACAATAGATATGCGCGTCGTTCATGGAAAGCATCCGTACGCGGAGAAGGCCTGCAAGTGTCCCTGACAGTTCATTGCGGTACACGGTGCCATACTCGGCGAGGCGTAATGGCAGATCACGGTAACTGCGCGGTTTGTCCAGATAGATGATGTGGTGATGCGGGCAGTTCATGGATTTGAGATAATAGGTGCCGTCATCCATGACCATCGGCGGGTACATGCTATTTTTGTAATAGGGAAGGTGACCAGAGGTCAGGTATAGCTCTTCCTTTGCCACATGTGGGGTCGATACCCGCAGGTACTCGAATTTATCCTCCATTTCGATCGCGAGTTTTTCGATCTCATTTCTGATGATAGTTCCCTTGGGAAGCCAGAGTGGCAGGCCTTTACCGACAAGATCGGAGAAAGTAAATAACTCCAGCTCCTGTCCGAGTTTACGGTGATCCCGTTTCTTCGCCTCCTCGCGCATGGTGAGATATTCATCGAGGTCTTTTTTCGTCGGGAACGCGGTGCCGTAGATGCGGGTGAGCATCGTGTTCTTTTCGTTCCCTCGCCAGTAGGCGCCGGCAAGCGACATGAGCTTGAAATGTTTCAGGTCGTTGTTCGGATGCGGGCAATGTCCGCCGCGGCACAGATCGCGGAATTCACCGGACTGATAGATCGTTAATTTCTGGCCTTCGCCGGCAAATTCATCGATGAGCTCTCTCTTGTACGGATTACCTTTGTATTCCGTGCGCGCTTCATCCGCGCTCACCTCGTGCCGTTCGAACCCTTTCCACGATTTGACGATCTCTTTCATCGTTTCCTCGATCTTCGGTAAGTCCGCTTCCGACAGCGGTTTTGCGAGTTCAAAGTCATAATAAAAACCGTCATCGATGACCGGACCGATGGCATGTTTGGTATCAGGCCAGAGTTTCATGACCGCGGCTGCAAGCAAGTGCGCTGCGGAATGTCTTAAGTTCTCAAGTTTTTCGTTTTTCATTTTAATTCAGGAATAATGAATAAGGAATTATGAATAAAGAATAATAATTTTCCCCTAATTCCTTATTCCTAATTCTTTATTCCAATTAAAAAGCCCACGACTGAAATTAGTCCTGGGACCCGTGAACCAGTCGCTCACGTTGTTCGCTCCGGTTCACGGCAGGCTCACCTGGTTAGTGTGAGGGCCTGCCCTGAACTCAAGCATGAACGAGTAGTTTAGGGCGGTTCCACCCAAGTTCTCCCTCCTTCGCCAAGGCTACGGAGGACAAGCCACCGCGGTCTGATAAAGAAGAAAGCACTCAATTTTTCGCTTAGCGTCCCATTGTGATGGGATGTCCGCTTGTTAGCAGAAGCTGTTTGGTAGACAGCTCAATAGCGTAATTACATTGATTTTACTGCTTGGAATAGGCTTCGTCAATGGGATTGACAGAGTTAATAGAAAATGGTAATATATTGAGTTACCAACATGGGGTTGGTAGTCCTTAAAAAATGCCATGCGATGAGGAGGATGAGAGCCATGGCAACCACCTTCTACGGACATATGACGTGGCAACGCCAACTCGAAGTCGGCTGCGAGGTGCGAGCGGTTGAGACATTCCGGTTGCATTTGAATAGCAGCCATGGTCTTGAGTTCAGCGACCTCTTGATCAGCGATTTCAGGTTGGTCAAGAATGATTTCGACGGCCTCGTCACCATCGACCTCAAGGACAAACCCTTACCAATGATCTACGAGCGCGAGCTGTATGTTGGCGTGCTCAACCCATACGACGCCGCGCGCAAGCGAGTTCTGTTCCTGAAGGAAGGCGCTCGCTTCATGGCCCTTAACAGCGAAGAGTCGTTCACTTCCCGACTTTGGTATTTCTTGAGGGCCAACCGCTGACCCCTCTCGTTCTTTCCCCGGGAACCAATTCGCACCAAGCGGATTGGTTCCCGGACCCATATTTATAATTTGTTTCTTGTTCGTTCCAATATTGAATTGTCCCATAACGGGACACCTGGCGACCGCGTGCCAATGTAAACGCGGCAGCATAAGAGGAGACTCCAAATGTCTCAAATTCAGGTCATGATTTTCTGGTACGGCTCTCCGGACCCCGGAAGCTTGTCTCTAGAGCTCGCAGGCCACAGTTTTCTGAGAACAAGACTCATCGATGCATTGGCTAGCGTCTCTTCCAGAGGTATTTCATATCTCCGGTACCAGGCTCAAGACATTCAGGACGCGCTGAAGATCATTGAGTGGGTCAGTCACGTGCTCCGGACGAATCACGATGTGTGCGCGGACTACAGGATCAATGGCAAGTTCGCAACACAAGTGCTTACGGAGCTCATCACGAGTATCCAGAACGCTGCGGATGCTCTGAAGAGTACTCGCAACCAAAGGATACGGCGCGACCAGAAGTCGCTCGGCGACCCCGAGCTCGGGAAGATCAGACATATCCTGAAGCATGCCGTGGGATCGGCGATCTCCTGATACAACCGGGAACCAATTCGCACCAAGCGAATTGGTTCCCGGGTACACTTTGCTAAATTGTTTCTTGTTCGTTGTAATTTGAATTGTCCCATTTCGGGACACTGGCGGTTGCATGCCAGTTTCATAAATGCAACAAGGAGGCGGTGATGCCAAAGGAAAGTTTCAAGATCTCGTTGTCTTGGTATTCCAATCTGCCGACATTGGGTCCGGCCTTGGAAGCAATCGATGCTGAGATGTCCTCAGGAAAGTTTCTCTCCGAGCTTCATGCTTCGGGGATTGCTTTCAGCGGCAACACGGCTTACGGTCCCCACACCAGTATTACCTTCGAGGCGGAGACCATGGCACAGGGTCTCAAGTTCGCGGACCGCGTGACCGGCGTGCTTAATTCAGCGTTTCCGGAGATGCCGTGGATCTACATCCGGATCTGTGGAAAGTCGACCGAACAGATCGTCGCTGAGCTCGAGGAAGCCATCGATAGATCAGTGAGTGATCTGCGCCAGACCCGTTCGCTATTCGCGAGCAGAGCGATTCGGGATATCAGAATCCGGCTCTCGAACGCCCTCGACAACCTCCGCAGGTAGCAAATCGCCCGTCCATTCAGTTCAACTCCAAAAATCCTTCCAAGGAGGCACGAATGAATTGGGACCTGGGTTTGTCCGTAGTTGCTCTTGTCGTGATCGTCTTCTCGATGTTCGGGGCAGGGAAATCAACCGTCTTTCGGTGGGTAGGTCTTGCGCTGACCTGGGGCACATGTATTTTCGCGACAATCGCTGAGGTCCGCACTGGTCAAATCAATTCCAGTGGGGCAATTCCCCTTGGAATCATGGGGTCAGTTGGGTGGCTCAACCTCTGTTATTGGGGGCAGCGAAACCGAAAGCGAACCTCATCAGGCACATCCGCCCCACGTGACACTCATCAGTAACATCTGTGAGGTCACACGTCACCCGTCCATTCGGTTCAGCCGAGAGGTTCTGTACGTAGAGTCTATGCAAGGCAATTTCAGAAAGGAGATGGTGAATCGTGGGAACGTTGTTCGGAATCGTGCTTGTTTTCATGGGAGGACTCCTGCTCGGCTCTGCTAAGAAGGAACAACTCACGGGCTTTTTGAGCGATCGGGTTCTTGTGGTTGCGATCGCGGTGGGAATGGGCATCATCATAATTCTATGGTGAGTGCCTGGAAGAAGAAATCCGCCTCGCCCGTCCATTCAGTTCAGTCGAGAAACATCGGTTGGCTGAATGGGCGGGTTCTTTATTTTTCTGTCATTGCGAGGAGTAGCAACGACGAAGCAATCTCTATGAATTAACAACACCATTTAACATCAACGTACGTCGATTTCAAAAAATTTGTTGATGCAATGAGATTGCCGCGGCCACGACGATTACGTCGGGCCTCGCAATGACAATTTATTTTGGCTCAATGGAGGTTGAAGATCCCTGAGCTTTTTTATAATTCAATGGGATCCCTCGATGGAGTTTACCCCGCATTGAACGAAGTTCTAGTGCGGGGCTCGGGATGACATCAAACTTTGCTAACGAAGTTTAATGTCAATATGATCCGCGAGATAGGGCAGGCGGGGGAGCCAGGAGGGAAAAATTTCGACGGTGGCGTCACCCAAGCCCTGCGATCTCAAATACTCAAGCGCTGCTGTTCTCGACTTGCCGGTAAGCTGGGCGGTATCGATCTGTGGTGCTGTGTTTTCAGAATGGATCCATGCTGAGAGTTCGGTCGTGAGATGTGCAGTGCTGGTGCTTGTTTCCATCGACGCGACGGAGTATGAAAAACTATCGGGTACGAGCTCGATGAAACGATCAGGGTTCGGCAGCTGACTCTTCAGCTTTTCCTCTGCCCGGGACGCGATCAGTGTGTCATCGGCGCGGACCGCAGAGAAGGTATATTTGACAGAAACGGTCACCTCGCTTGCTTCGGCACCGACAGCGGGGGAGCTGGTCACCGAGATAAGGTGCCCGACAAGCTGATTATCGGACAGCTGGTCGTTCCCTAATTCTTTTCTGAAATCAGAAAGCGCTTCGGCGCGGATCCGTTCGGCAAGCTTCTGTTCAGCCTCGTTGATCTCGTCCTGGGTAATGGTCGAGCTTTGTTGTCGTTCGAATGTCATCGGTGCCGTACTTGACGCATAGATCTTGTCTTGTATGCCCTCCCAGAGTCCCGGAATGGTAAAGCGAGAAGGCCCGATGAGAGACTCGTCGCCTGTCTGATCTGCCTCCGCAAACACGGTAACGCTGCCGCCTGCCGGTATGTTCACTGATTGCGTGATGCGGAAAAGCTTATTGTCGGATGTCAGAAGACGCGTGGTCTTGACCAGGCTTTGATCGCGCGAGTAATCGTTGATGATCGTCACGGTTCCGCCGGCTTTATTGGTCTGCACCGTCTTGCTCCCGACCGGGAAACGATCGCTCAGGGTGTAGTCGCGCGAAACGATGGAGTATTCGTCACCCGAAAGGTCCACAGTGGGCGTAACCGTAAAGCGCTCCCGATCGCCGGGAACGTATACTGTTGCGCGCGCGATCGTCAGATACACGGTTGCCGCGAGCGTGACAATGCACGCGACGATAAAGAGGTTAATGATTGCACGATACCACGAGGCTGGATGATTCATAGGATACGCCTAGTATACGAAAAAAACTCTTGATTGTCTATCATTCGTCAGTTGATCTGAATGCTCTGCTCGCCGATTAGTCGTGTCAGCATATCGGTCAGTTGCCGCGAATGCGCGACCTTGAGGCTTGTTTTGATCTTTCGTTCGGCGCCGTTTTGCATGATCAGATACACGCTCATGCTGCCGGGATATTTTTCGAGGACCGATTTGAGCTCCTGTATGTTCTCTTTGGACCAGCCGTGCGGAAGTCGGAGCCAGAGTTTTTTCCCCGCGTCGGTCGAGCGTTGCGCTCGTTGCATTTTTTCTTCAGTCAACAGTTCTGCATGTTCGACCAGTATTTTGGGGATACCTTCCTTGTCCGATAATTTCCCGGTTGCCTGCACGAGCGTTTGTTCGTACCAGATTCCGGGATTTTGTTCGACAAGCTTCGGGAATACGACGAGCTCCATCGAATCGGTACTGTCTTCGATCGTGACGAAGAGCATGGGCTTGCCGTTCTTGGTCACGATCTTTTTGGTCGCGGTGATGATGCCCGCGACGATCACCATGTCCTGCGCTGTCCTGTTGTACAGATTCGACAGGCGCGTGACGGTCGGCAGCGCTTCCAAATACTGTTTGAAGGGATGGTCGCTGATATAGAGCCCCAGCAGTTCTTTTTCAAAGGCGAGTTTTTGCATCGTGGACAGTTCTGGCGCGGTATCGAGCTTGAGTTTCGATGTCGCGGACGCCAGCGGCAGATCGGCAAAAAGATTCTCCTGTCCCAGCCGGTGGTCGTTCTGCGTTTTTTTGTTGTATGTCAGGAGATTTTCAAGATTGCCCAACAGTTGTGATCGTTCACCGATGGAATCGAGCGCTCCGCAGCGGACCAGGCTTTCGAGGGATTTTTTGTTGAGATCCTTGTCGTTGATGCGCGAGAGAAAGTCCTCGACCGAGGTGAAACGGCCGTGGTCTTTGCGTTCGCGGATGATGACGTGCGAAATGTGATCGCCGACGTTCTTGACCGCGTTCAAGCCAAAGCGGATATTATTCGTGATCTCATTCGTTTGCGGGTCGACCACGACGCTGAACGTGTTAAAACTCTCGTTGATATCCGGCGGCTGGACGACCAAACCTATCTTGTGGCACTCGTGCACCTGCCTGGCGATCTTATCGGTGTTTCCCTGATCCGCGGTCATGAGCGCTGCCATGAATTGAGCGGGGTAGTGACTTTTCAGATACGCGGTCTGATAGGCGATGATCGCATACGAAGCCGCGTGAGAACGGTTGAATCCGTAGCGCGCGAACGGCAGGATAAACTCCCATATTTTTTCTGCCGTTTTGGTTTCGATGCCGCGGCTGATCATCCCTTTGATCATTTTTTCCGACTGTTCGACGAGCAGTTTTTTTATTTTTTTACCCACCGCTTTGCGCAGGATATCCGCTTCGCCGTAGGTGAAGCCGGCTAAGTCGCGGGCGATCTGCAGCACCTGCTCCTGATACACGGCGATGCCGTAGGTTTTGTCGAGTAGGGGAGCGAGTTTCGGATGCAGATATTCGATCGTCCGTTTGCCGTTCTTGCCTGCGATATACTCATCGATGAATTCCATGGGTCCGGGCCGGTACAGCGAAACCATCGCGATGATGTCCTCGATCTCGGTCGGTTTCAGCTTCTTGAGATAGCGGGTCATACCGTCTGATTCCAGCTGGAAGATGCCCGTCGTATCGCCGCGTTGCAGCAGCTTGAATGTTTCGGTATCGTCCAGAGGCAGGGTATCGAGATTGACGGACACCTGCGCGGTCTTCTCGATGATCTCGACTGCCGTTTGCAGGATCGTAAGGTTCTTGAGGCCCAAAAAATCTATTTTCAAAAGTCCCAGCTCTTCGACCGGATGCATGGAGTATTGTGAGATGATCGCGTCGGGGGTCGAGGAGGAGTATTGCAAGGGAACGTGGTTGATGAGCGGGTCCTTGGTGATGATCACGGCGCAGGCGTGGGTCGAGGCGTGTCGGGCGATGCCTTCGACTTTTTGCGCCATGTCCAGAAGTTCTTTTGCCTGAGGATCTTCGTCATTGAGCGTTTTTAATTCGGAAACCTTTTTGAGCGCATCAGCAAGCGAGGTGAACAGGGGGATGAGCTTGGCGATTCGGTCGCAGTAGTTGTAGCTCAAGCCCATCACGCGGCCCACGTCGCGCACTGCGGCCCGGGCCGCGAGCGTTCCGAACGTGATGATCTGCGCCACATGGTCGCTGCCATATTTGTCTTCGACGTACTTGAGCACCCGGTCCCGGCCCGTGTCTGCGAAATCCATGTCGATATCTGGCATGCTGATGCGTTCGGGGTTGAGGAACCGTTCGAACAAGAGGTTGTATGCAAGCGGATCGATATTCGTGATGCCGATAAGGTAGGACACCAGGCTTCCTGCTGCACTGCCGCGGCCCGGGCCGACCATGATATTCTGATCCTTTGCCCAGTTCACGAAGTCCTGCACGATAAGGAAATAGTCTGCAAAACCGGTTTTCTTGATGACCTCCAGCTCATATTCGAGGCGCTGATGCAGCTCCGGCGACGCCTCGGTCAGCGAAACGCCGTATCGTCGTGCGACGCCCCCATACGCAAGTTCCTGCAGGTACTCATCGCTGGTCCTGCCGCCGGGGATCTCGAAGTACGGAAGGTTGATCTTTCCGAGCTCGATCTCGAGCGAGCACCGGTCCGCGATCTCCTGCGTTGCGGCAAGCGCCTCCGGCGTTTCCTGAAAGAGTTCGGCCATTTGCTCATCTGAAAGGAGCGAGACGTCCTCGCCAAGGTATGACATCCTGTTTTTATCCGACAGGTGCGCTTTGGTCTGCATGCAGAGCAGTACGTCATGCGCGGCTGCATCCTCGGTAGTGATGTAATGCACGTCGTTGGTCGCGACGAGCTTAACTCCATAATCGCGGCTCATGCGCTTGAGCGTGCTGTTGATCCTACTCTGCTCCGGCAGCGTCGGGCGGTTCTGCAGTTCAAGATAAACATTGTCCCGCGAGAAAATATCCAGCAGTTTCACCATGTTGATCTTAAGGAGATCGTCGTCACCTGCGATGATCGGTTTGGAAAGCGGGCCGCTTAAGCATCCGGTGAGCGCGATGAGCCCGTCGCTGTAACGCGCGAGCGTTTCCCAGTCGAAGCGCGGTTTATAATAAAAACCCTTGAGATGGGCTTCGCTCGTCAGCTTGAGCAGATTTTTATAGCCGGTCGTATTGGTCGCGAGCAGTATGAGATGGTAGGGTTTGATGCTGCGGTCTTGCTCGGTCATCGTGCCATCGGTCAGATAACCTTCAATGCCGATGATCGGCTTGATATCATTCTTGAGGCACTCTTGGTAGAACTCAACTGCGCCATAGAGAACACCGTGATCCGTGAGCGCTAACGCTGTCATCTTGTGGCGCTTCGCTGCCGCGACCAGTTTGGGCACCGTACCCAGACCGTCGAGCAGGCTATAGTGCGAGTGAGTATGGAGATGGACGAAAGACATTACCGTAAGAAGTAATGAGGAACGAGGAATGAGGAATGAGGAACGAGGAGTGACAATGAATGTTCTCGTTACTCATTTCACGTTCCTCGTTGTTGTCTAGTTCTATTTTTGCGACGACTCGTCTTTTGAGCGGCGCGCCTGACGCTTTTCTCTGAAAGCGCCGATGGTTTCCGCTATCTTCTCAGTCGCCTTGATGATGAGGGGAAAAACAGCCGAGACGCTCGATATCTTCTCCTTGGCAAAATCCAGAACCGTGTTGAATTTCTCGATGGTTTTGGTCACGTCGCGCATGACTTTCCGCATATCCCGGAACATGCCCACGACGTACCAGAGGATCCAGCAGATAAAAAAGGTCAGAAAGACGGCGGCGGCCGCGAGCGTATAGTTCAGGATGTCTCGTGAGTTTTCGAGCATAGTATGATTGGGTTAGTATAGCACGGCAGGGGATTTTAGCCTATAGCCTTTCGCATATAGCGTATACCGTATGACATGTGGTGACGAGAGTTTTTGGCGATAGGCCGCGTTCCGTACGCTATACGCTATACGCTGTATATTGTATACTTGCACCATGCCTGATCCAAGCGCACACATTGACCGTAAGCTTTTGGAGCGGGGGTATTGGATCGCGACCCACCGCATTTCGATCATACGCTGGACCACGATCGCGCTCTATATCGTGATCGCGTTCGTCTACGTCGTTTTTTTCGTGCAGTTCGGCGTGTATACGTACCGCTTTAATGACTGGGACGAGCTGATGCGGGACTCAATTGCCTCTCAGTACTCATGGAGCGCGATACACGAGCGGCAGGCGCCGCTGGAAGTGGAGTTCGGGCAGCCGTACGTGTTTCCCGTCGGCGACAGCAGGTATGATTTCGCGGTAGAGGTGTACAACCCCAACGCGCAATGGGCCTTGGAATCCTTGAGCTATCAGTTCACGTATGGCGAAGGCTTGATGACGCCCGCGCAGGAGACCTTTGTCCTGCCGAAAGAGCAGAAGTACCTGACCGTCTTCTCGTTCGTATCGGATCTTCCCATACCCTCAGTGGCAGAGGTCAAAGAATTCAATTACCGATGGAAGAAAGTATCGCGTCTGCCGCCCCTTGCCTGGGATTATATTGAACCGCCGGCATACGCCGCGCGGCAGATCCGGATCGAAAACGGTGTTCAGCAGGTGATACCGGCGCACGTGTCTTGGGTCGTTCAAAACGCTTCCACCTTCAACCTCAGCTCCGTTACGTGGCAGATAGGATTGTATAGCGGCACCAGGCTCGCGGGCGTCGCGAGTTATACGACAGAACGTCTTACCTTTCTGGAAGAGCGTCCCATAGAATTATTCTTACCCGACACTGGCGCCCGCATCGATTCGGTGAAGGTCTATCCGATCGTCAATATTTTTGATCCTAATTTCACCTATTTGCGCTAGCGCGAGTGTACGTGTATGCGATCGATACTGGCGAGAAGCGTTCGAAGCATTGACTGGCCTCTTGTGGGGGCTCTTTCTGTGTTGATGGCGATCGGGCTGGTCCTCGCATACAGTATCAGCACAAACCCGGTTTCTCCGAACCCGGCGCTTTTCCGCAAGCAGCTTATCTATGTGCTTGCGGGAATTTGTGCGTTCGTGTTTTTCAGCACGATAAACTACCGCATCTGGATGGTGTACAGCAAAGTCATCTATCTTGGATGCATCGTGGCTCTCGTCGGCGTTCTGGTCGTGGGCGTGACCATACGCGGCACTACCGGCTGGATCTCGCTTGGCATTACGACGTTCCAGCCCGTGGAGTTCGCGAAGATCGGTCTGATCTTTTTTCTTGCCAAGTATTTCAGCGATCACGGACGGCATTTTTTTCTCTGGCGCCATACAATCATAAGCGGGATCGCCACTGTTGCGCTCATCGGCCTGGTCCTTGTCCAGCCCGATTTCGGCTCGGCGATCGTGCTGGC
The DNA here is from genome assembly GCA_016204595.1 of Candidatus Komeilibacteria bacterium. Lineage (GTDB taxonomy): Bacteria > Patescibacteriota > Patescibacteriia > UBA1558 > 2-01-FULL-52-15 > JACQKJ01. Next base: position 17,499 of record JACQKJ010000075.1, read on the forward strand.
AGGGATATGGTTTCTGATGCTTCTGGTGGTAGGCATTCCGCGTAAGCACGTCATTGCCCTCATATCGATCTTTCTCATAGCAGCTGCGATCGGGTGGATGTTCGTTTTGAAGCCCTACCAGAAGGATCGCATCATGACATTCCTGAACCCGCAGCTTGACACGCAGGGAGTCGGGTACAACGTGCGCCAGTCGATCATCGCGGTCGGCTCCGGCAGGATCATCGGGCGGGGTTTCGGCCTGGGTTCGCAAAGCCAGCTGAAATTTCTGCCTGAAGCCGAAACTGATTTTATTTTCGCCGTACTTGCGGAGGAATTCGGTCTTGTCGGCGCGCTCACCCTTCTGGCCGGACTGTTGTTTCTGGTCTACCGGCTGGTCGCAACAGCGCAGCGTACCCAGGATAATTTCGCGGCATACAGCGCGCTGGGCCTCGCGTCGCTTCTGACCGTGCAGAGCTTCGTCAACATAGGCATGAACGTAGGTCTTGCCCCGGTCACGGGCATACCGTTGCCGTTCTTGTCGTCGGGAGGCAGCTCATTGTTGTCGCTCTGTATCGCATTCGGCATCATGAGCAATATCATCTATGACGTTCGGACGAGGGGAAGCCATTCGGCACTGGGGTTTAAAGATAGAGTTTGACCGGTAGGGCTTGCGGGAGGGTTGCCGTCGTTCGAGGCTTGCCACTTGCGGGGATGAGCCTATTTTATATATATATTCATCTATTAGAAAAGAAACTCTCAAAACAAAACGAGCGGGAGTAACCTTCGGA
>JACQKJ010000078.1 GCA_016204595.1 Candidatus Komeilibacteria bacterium
ATTCTCAATTCACGCCCGTGCAGACCACGAGCGACGGCGTGCTGCGCCTGCAGGTCGACGAGGCGCAGGCCTCCGGCCTCGGCCCGGGCGCGACAGGCACGAACCTCACGCTCACGCAATGGCTGAACGTCACTGGCACCACCATCAATTCATCGTTCCGCGACGTGCAGATATTCGGCACCCTCTACGGCGGCTCGCCCCTGCGGATATTCGGCAGCCTGAACGTCACCGGCGACCTCAACGTGACCGGAGGACGCGTCAACTTCCCCTCCGACTACCTCACGACCTTCAGCGCGGGCGTGAACGCGGTGAACGCCAACTACACGGGGAGCGTGAACCTCGCCACGTCTTCAGGCAACGTCGGCATCGGGGCGTTAACGCCGAACTCAACGCTGCAGGTCAGCGGAAACATTACCACGACGCCGTCTTCCATAAATGTCATGAAGAGCTCGGGTTTCGTCTCCAACATAGGCGGGAACCTGACGAACTTCGGCTCCGCCGACGGCGGCTTCTACTTCATAAATAACGGGAACGGCGCGATGAGTTTCGTGACGGCAGGAGCCGACCGCCTGAGGCTCGACCAGAACGGCCTGCTGGGCATTGCAACGACGTCGCCCAGCGCATTGCTGGAAGTCAACGGCACCGCCAACAGGCTCGCGCTTAACGTCAACAACACTCTGTACGTCAACACGACGACGAGCAGGGTCGGCATCTTGGTAACAAGCCCTGTAACAAAATTCCATGTCAACGGGACAGGCGGGACTTTCATGAGGGTCGAGGATGCCGGAGCAGGCAATGCCGGTCTTGACTGGAAAAATTCCCCTTCAGGGTCTGCCACGAAAATATGGGAAGCCTACATAAATTCCAACGGAAACCTACAATTCGATTCAGGCAGTACTTCAAATATTCTGTTTTTGAACTATTCAGGCAACGTGGGCATCGGGACGACGAGCCCGGGTCAAGTAGCATGGGGAGGAACAATACTAACTATAACAACGACAGGCGACAATAGCAATAATATTGAATTTTGGACAAACTCTGATTCTGTGAGTAGTGGAAAAACTATCGGAGGATTAAGAGCCATGGCTGGCACTACTCCCAATAGAGTCGCCGAAATTGGTTTGGATGTATTTGGCACTTCCGAGAATGGCGGAAGAATTAAATTTCAAACAAACAATGCCGGAGCAGGAATTACAGAGGTTATGTCAATAGAGCAAACAGGCAACGTCGGCATCGGGACAACGGCGCCAAATGCATCGCTTGAAGTGAGAAGCAATTACGGGAATACTATACCAACAATTTTCGTAAACAACACCAACGGCGGCTATATGATGAGGTTTGGAAGAACAGGCGGTCTTGACAATATAGCTTTCTCAATGGATGGAGCCGGATTCTACATCAGAAATATAACATCAGGGGGGACGGTTGGAAATGAAATCATGTTTCTAGCTGGTGGAGGCAGAGTCGGCATCGGGACGACGAGTCCGAGCGTTAAGCTTGTTGTTGGTGGGGACATGGGCGCTCAGTCTACCGAAAACGCGATTGTAATATCTGATGCCTCAGGAGTTGGCAATGGGGAACCGGGATTGTGGGTCGGAAACTCTGCCACTTCAGCATCTACGACAGATGTTGGTTTCTTCAAGTGGAATATAACTGGAGAATATGTAACGATGGGCACAAGACAGAGTGGAACATGGTATGCGGATACCATGATTCTAAAAAGCGGCAACGTCGGCATCGGGACGACGGCTCCGGGTGTGAAGTTGGATGTTTTGCACGATGGAGCAGTTTATAGCGCGACATCCGGAACAGCTGATACAACTTTAAGATTAAGAGGCGGAGATGGAACGGGCGAGCAAGTGGGCATAAGAATGAGCGATGGAAGCGGTGGATGGGAAAACTGGTTTGGTTCCGTGGAAACAGCGGCGACGACAGGAGATTTTGTATTCCAATCCTACACCGGAGCGGCATATTCAGAGAAAATGAGGATTACCTCCGGCGGCAACGTCGGCATCGGGACGGCGAGCCCCGGAAGTAAATTGGAGGTAAATGGTGCTGCTAATGCAACTTCTTTCATAACGGCTGCAAGCGGGTATAGGTATAATAATTATTGGACTGAGGCTAATATGGGAACCGTCGGGGATAATGTAAACTTTAGCTTTTCTATGGCAAATACCATTGAAACGGGGCGGGTATATGTCGTAACACGGACAGTTACTAACGGAGATAGTAGTGATATGGCACAGATTACAGAAATTATATATGGCGCAGAGCAAAATGATGC
>JACQKJ010000077.1 GCA_016204595.1 Candidatus Komeilibacteria bacterium
ATTTATTATTAGCGTGATGATATATGTTTGAAGATGTACGCAAGGAGGATGAAAAGATCGTATCGGCCGCCGGTAAGAGCACTGTTGATGATATGTTTGCCCCTGTGGATCCTGCTCCCGATGCGAAAAGTGCTGTTCAGAGCGGCAAACTGACACCGGTCGCGAATCCTGCCCAAGGCGGACCAATACTGCCGTCCGCGGACGGCTCTCGTATCGGTCCTCCGGATCCGCTGACGCATTTATCCCAGATCGATTCATGGAGTACCAAAAAATCTCGGCGCGGCGGGGTCATTGCGGTTGTCGTGCTGGTGCTGCTTGCGGGCGCAGGAGCTGCGGCGTATTATTTTTTCGTAATGCCTCCTGCTGCTCAGATTATCGATACGAATACGCAGGCCAACCAGCCTGCGGAAAATACGAATGCGACTGTCAACGACAACAGCACGTCCGTCAATGCAAATACGCAGGTGCCGACAAACGCCATCATTGATTCTGATTTGGACGGACTAACAGATGTAGAGGAGGGGTCGTTCGGTACTGACCCTGACCTTGTGGATACGGACAGCGACGGGCTGTCGGACAAGGATGAGATCAAAGTATACCAGACAAATCCGCTTCTCAGCGATACCGATAATGACGGACTGCTCGACAAGGACGAGCTCTTCAGCTGGAAGACAGATCCCCTCAATTCGGACACGGACGGCGACACCTATCTTGATGGAGCAGAGGTGCAAAGCGGTTATGATCCGAACAGCACCGGCAAACTGACGCCACCGGCTTTGTAGATCCGAGCCGATCTGGTATACTAAGAGAGGTATCAGTACCCTATTCTATGTTCGAGCAGCAGGACAATCAGCAGCAACCGACACCCCAGGCGCCTCCGGCACCGGGGCAGCCAATGGAAGCTTCGCAGCCCTTAAGTCTTGGCGATATCCATACGATGCCGGAAAAGTTCATGGGCGGGTCACCGTCGTCGCGCGTTGTTGTGGCGGGCGGAGGTTCCGGCAAGAGGACATTCGTGATAATCGCGATCGTCTTTGTTGTGCTTCTGGGTATAACCGCCGCGGCGTACTTCTATCTGCAATCACCGAACAATCTTTTGACAGGTTCACCAGCGCCCTCGACGAATCAGGTGCCTTCGGCGCAGAACACCAACGCGACCCCGGCACCAGCAACCAATGAATCAAATGCCAATGAATCGGCCGTAAGCAGCCCGGATGCGCTCGCACGTGATGCGCAGCGCGTTATCGATATTACCAAGATAGCGAAGGCTCTTGACGAGTACTACAAGCAATTCAATGCATACCCCCAGTTCTTATCGGTGATCCCTGCGGGCCTTTTGGCTGAGGTACCAACCGATCCGAAGACACAGACGGCATATACCTACACCCCGAAGAACGACCGGCAAACATATGGGATCATTTTTGAAGTGGAGGAACGGCTTACTTTCGGCACACCTGATGAGGCGGTTACCAAGGGAGCGTGGGAGTTCTCGCCTGCCGACTACCAGCAATTACTCGGTAACACCAATACCAATACATCTTCCACGACACCTCCCCCGACAACGCCGGAAAACCTGTCAGTTGATGCCGATGGTGATGGACTCACCGCTGCGGAAGAAAAATTATTCGGCACCGCTCCTGATTCCGTTGACACCGATTCCGACGGGTTCAGGGATACGGTGGAGATATCTAACTTTTACAGCCCGCTTACTTCCGGCTCGACAACACTCGAAGCAGCGGGTTTAATGCAACGGTACTCGTCAGCCCCTCTTAATTTCAGCATCTATTACCCGTCCGCATGGGTGGTGAACGTTTCCCCGCAAGATACAAATGAAACACTGGTGACTTCAGACACCGGAGAAAATTTCAATATCACCAGTTTTGACAACCCCAACAGCCTTACCTCATGGGAATGGTATTCACAGAACGTAAGCTATGACTTCAATAAAGAAAACGTGGATATTATTTCCGTGGCAGGGAAGGAAGCAGTACGCACACTCGATGGACTGAGCGTCTACGTGTCTGAAGGAGCCCGCGTCTTTAGCATACAGTACACGCTTAATGCTGCGGGGACAATACAGTACCCCAATGTATTCAGCTTGCTGCTGAGCAAATTTAGTTTTTCCCAGTAGGACATGCGCTATATTCTCGCGCAAGATCCCGCGCGGATGCGCGGGAGATGGCTCAACGGATTTGCTGCACGGATAGGACGCAGTTATGGACTGTCCGGCAGTATTTCTGTAGCTTTCGTTTCTCCCGCAGAGATGACGCGCCTCAACGCAGCGTATCGGGGCATAGCAAAGCCAACGGACGTGCTTTCATTTTCTTTTTTGCGCGATGTCGGCTCACCGCGTAGTACAGCCGCTGCAAAACGAAGCACATCTTCCGAGCATACGGAAACCGCAGGTGAAATTATTTTTTGTTTGCCCGTGGTGCGGAGGAAAGCTCGCGAGCGGCGAGGGACGCTTCGTGATGAACTGCGCTTTCTTTTGACGCACGCCACGCTGCATATTCTTGGCTATGACCACGCCCGCGACCGGGACGCACGGGCTATGGAAAAACTTGAACGACGCCTGCTCGCGCGCGGCAGCGACCGGTTGGCAAAGCCCTGAAATTTCAGTATACTTAGGTAGTTTCCGCCTCCGTCGTGAGGCCGCGCGCGATAGCTGCGGCACTATGAAAGAGGCGGTCCCGTCGAAGCTTTCCTGTCACCCGACCTGTCCTCCGAAGTTTTAACGAAGGAGGAAGCTTCAGCGAAGGATGAAGCGCAGACGGGGGCTTCATAATCGGTACCTAACGCGTTTTTAAAAAACGCGACAAAAGGGTTACGTAAGAGTTCATGAAACATATCGAAACAATTGCAGGTATTGATATCGGCTCGAGCGCCGTTCGCGTTGTGGTAGGGCATCATCAGGACAACGGCCAGATGCAGCTTATTGGCGTCGGCGATACTCCATCGCGCGGCGTGGCCAAAGGAAGTATTGCTGATCTGGAGGAAGTCGTATCAAGCGTGTCTGAAGCTCTTGAAAAAGCAGAGCGGATGGTCGGCTCGCAGTTGTCACGCGCCGTAGTCGCAGTGAATGGCATCCAGAGCAAAGTTGTGCAAAGCCAAGGTGTCGTAGCCGTGTCGAAGCCGAACGGCGAGGTGCAACAGTCTGACATTGATCGCGCGATCGAACAATCGCAAGCAGTCGCATCTGCTCCAAATTTTGAAATCTTGCACGTCTTGCCGAAATATTTCAACCTTGATAACCAGACGAATCTCAAAGATCCTCTCGGCATGACCGGCATTAAACTCGAGGCGCACACGCAGATCATTTTTGCCCAGAGCGCGCAGGTGAAATTTTTGAATAAGTGCGTGTATCGAACGCAATTGGAAGTAGACGGTCTTGTTTTCGGTCCGCTCGCGAGCGCACAGGCGGTGCTTACCAAGCGTCAGAAGGATTTGGGTGTGGCAGTCGTGAATATGGGAGCATCGACGACTTCGGTCGCGGTATTCGAAGAGGGTGAATTGCTGCACGCTGCCGTGCTCCCGATCGGCTCTGATCATATCACGGCTGATGTCGCCATCGGTCTTCGTATCGCGTTGGATATCGCCGAACTCGTGAAGATCGAGCAGGGCCATGCAAGCGCCACAACAGTGTCCAAGCGCGATGAAGTTGATATTTCCAAATATGCAGCAAGCGATATGCCGCGTTTGCTTATTTCCCGAAAGCATATTGCGGAGATCATTGAAGCGCGTCTTGAGGAACTATTTCGGATGGTGCAAGGGGAATTGCGCGCCTGCGACCGCGAGAAGAAATTACCGGCAGGCGTCATACTCACCGGCGGCGGGTCCAAGCTTTCCGGACTTGTTGACTTCGCGAAAAATACGATCGAGCTGCCGGTTTTTTTGGGATCGTCTGAAGCGGTGATGACGCCGATAGATAAGATCAAGGATGCGCAGTATACGACGGCGCTTGGCCTGCTGTATTTCGCCGAAGAGGGTGAATCGGGAACATTTGGGAAGCCGATGCGTCTGATATCTCGTTTTTTAACCCCCTTCGTGTCACGAATACCGGGGATGCGAAGAGGCTGAACAACTGTTCACAATTTGTGGTCAGAACGCGCTTGGCGCGCTCTTTTATTTTATTCCCTGACCGTGTATACTAATGACCAGTTACGAGCATCATCATTATGGCCAGACGAAGCACATTCGAGGTAAAACCGGCAATAGAGAGTATCGCCAAAATAAAGGTTATTGGCGTTGGCGGTTCAGGCAGCGCTGCCATGAATCGCATGCTTTCAGAAAAGATCAGGAGCATTGAATTCATAGCCGTCAACACGGACGCGCAGGCCCTTCAGCAGTCTGTAGCCGATGTTAAGGTCCAGATAGGCAGGGAAACGACCAGGGGCTTAGGCGCGGGCATGGATGCGGATCTGGGTATGCGGTCGGCCGAGGAGAGCGAGGACGAGATCAGGGAACATATCTCCGAAGCCGATATGGTGTTCATTACGTGCGGTCTTGGGGGTGGCACCGGAACCGGCGCTGCTCCGGTCATCGCAGATATCGCCCGCGAAAGCGGAGCGCTGACGGTTGCTGTCGTGACCCGTCCGTTCAAATTCGAGGGCATGCAGCGGCGGCGCATAGCCGATGAGGGCTTAAACAAATTGATCGATAAAGTCGATACGATTATTACGATTCCGAATGACCGGCTCTTGCAGGTCATCGACAAAAAAACAACTCTCATCGACGCGTTCAAAGTTGTCGATGAGGTTTTGCGCCAGGGCGTTATCGGCATCTCAGAACTCATCACCATCCCCGGTATGGTCAATGTTGACTTTGCCGACGTGAAAGCGATCATGGCCGACGCCGGTTCCGCGCTTATGGGCATCGGCATTGCAAGCGGCGAGAATCGAGCGGCAATGGCAGCGCGCGCCGCAGTGGAAAGCCCGCTGCTTGAGGTTTCCATTGATGGAGCCCGAGGCGTCCTCTTTGTGGTCACCGCAGGGAAAGGTCTGACGATGCATGAAGTCAATGAAGCGGCCGAGGTTATCACGGCGTCGAGCGATCCTGATGCCAAGATCATTTTTGGTACCGTCATCGATGACGCCATGGACGATGAACTGAAAGTAACGGTGATCGCGACCGGATTCCGGAATTTTCAGGATAAGGCAGAGAAGGCGGCTGAATCAAAGCGCGAGACGGTGAGAGCCCAACCTTTTGCGGCACCGGATCAAAAGACGGAACGCAATGTGTTTATCAAACCGAAAGAAACTCCCCTGGCTGAGACTGAGGAGGAAGACGAACTTGATATCCCGGCGTTCATCCGCAACCGAATGAAGAAGTAGCGTTAACCGTTAATTTTTGACGATGTCGCCCGGCCTTCGGCCCCGAGGGGTTCAGGCCCGAGCGGGAGGGCGACCGCCCTTTGGGGTGGGGCGTTGACGATTAACGAAGGCAGCGGCAGAGAGGCTTAAGAGTCAACGGTTACTAGTTACTAGCCATAATGTATTGCCCCGTTTGTTCTCATCGAGATACCAAGGTTGTTGATTCACGACTGACCGCCGATCATGCCGGCATCCGTCGCCGTCGGCAATGCGAAAAATGCAAGTTTCGATTTTCCACGATTGAGCAGATCGAAATTCTCGACTTGACGGTCGTCAAGCGTGACGGGAACAAGCAGCCATACGACCGCAACAAGATTATCCAGGGGCTCCGTAAGGCTCTTGAAAAACGCTCCTATACTGAGGAGAGTTTTGAGAATCTTATTGCGCGCATCGAACGCGAGATCCACCGGGCGCGTAAACAGGAGATGACCAGCAAGCAAATCGGCGAGATCATCATAAAAAAACTCGAATCGTTCGATCAGGTCGGGTATATCCGGTATGCGTCCGTGTACCGCGATTTCAGGGATGTGGTAAGCTTCCAAAAAGAGCTGAAATACATAATGAAACGCCGTTCAAAGCGGACTGCCCACAAAAAATAGTAACGGTATATGGCTGCAGAGATCGAAGAGCTCAAGAAAACGATAGACGAGATGCGCAGCGAAGTGCATCTACTGACTGCCGAGGTTCAGAAGATCCGTCGCCATCAGTTCTGGGCGAGCGTGTCCGGCTACGTGAAACTGCTGATCGTGCTCATCCCCCTCATAGTGAGTGTCTGGTTATTCCAGCCGCAACTTCGTCAGTTGTACAAGACCTGGCAAGAAGTAAGCGTGGGCCTAGAATCACTGCAAGGGCTTCAGCCGCAGCGGTGAGGAAAGAGCAGGTAGCGTCGGGGGACCGTCGCTTTTCGTATATACATAGGAACCTATGGATGAAATTATCAAGGCATTACGAACGCTGCGGGAACGGATCGCTTTGTTTATTGCGTCGGTGCACATCCCCGCAAAGGAGATCCGACTCAAAGAACTGTCCGCTGAATTGACCGACTCCGATATCTGGAAGGACGGCAACAAAGCGCAGCGCATCGCGCGCGAAGCGTCCACGCTCGAAAAGACGATCTCGGCATGGCGCTCGCTCGAAAAACGAACCAGCGATCTGCTTTCGTTCGCCGCTGACGACAAAACGGATCACTCCATCAATTTTCGCGAAGATATAGCAGGCGAGCTGACGAAACTCGAACACGAACTTTCCGCCCGTGAGCTCGAAGTGCTCTTGCAAGGAATGTATGATGAAGCACCGGCAATCGTCACCATCTATAGCGGAGCCGGAGGGGTCGACGCGCAAGACTGGGCAGAAATGCTCTCCCGCATGTATCTGCGGTTCGCGAGCGAGTCCGGATGGTCAACCCGTATCTTGCAGCGCACAGTCGGCCAAGAGGCAGGTATCAAGAATAGCACCATACGATTTGAGGGGCCGTATGCATACGGATATCTCAGGGCTGAGTCGGGAGTGCACCGGCTTGTGCGCATCTCTCCGTATGACGCCGATCAGGCCCGGCATACTTCGTTCGCGATGGTTGAAGTGCTGCCCGAACTCGATGAGCCGACGACGATCACCGTTGATAAGGATGATGTCCGCGTCGATGTATTCCGTTCATCAGGGCACGGAGGGCAATCGGTCAATACGACCGATTCGGCGGTACGGCTCACGCATATTCCGACCGGTATCACCGTAAGCTGCCAGAACGAGCGTTCTCAAATGCAGAATAAAGAGCAGGCATGGAAAATGCTCATGGGAAAACTTGAGCGGTATTACCAGGCGCAACGGGAAGAAGAGCGCCAGCTGCTTCGGGGCGAGCTTACCGAAAACGCGTGGGGGAGCCAGATACGGTCATACGTGCTGCACCCCTATAAAATGGTCAAGGATCATCGGACCAAGTTCGAAAGCAAAGACCCTGATGCCGTTCTGAACGGCGCGGTCATGCCCTTCATCGAGGCTGAGCTCAGGCGCCAAGCATCGGCACAGAATGCATCGTAAGTGGAGTGCTTTTCATCTTTCAGGTATACTTACCACAGAACACGTATGTTTGATTCCTTCATCAGTTCCAGAACGCGTCCGGCACACGGAAAAAAAATTCCGCTTCATCAGCATAGTTTGGTTTTCCTGATTGTACTCATCGTGCTGAGTTCCAGCATAGTGACGACAGGCCTTGTACTCCGTATTCGTTCCCAATCAGATGTCGGATATGCGGGTGCTGCGTCCCTGACCATTTGGTTTTCCGGCGATACAGAACGCGATGAGTTTGTGCCGCCGCTTATGGTGCAGCCTATTGCGGAACTGTCGACGACAGTTGAGGATTCATCCATCGCCTTGTATTCATTCTCGTTCCTTTTGGATGGTACATTTGATCCGCAGGAGATATCGGGCATAGCGTTTTTTGCAGATGGCGTTCAGATCGGCTATCCGTCTCTTCCGGATGAATACGGCCGGGTTCGGTTCATATTCGAGCCCCTGATCCTTACCCAAGGAAAACATACGCTTGATCTGCGCATGACCGCCCCTGCTATGACCGGGGGATCCGCTTTCCGCGTCGTCGTGAACCCGAAAGAAGCGTTTACGCTCGCGAACGCCCGTGGCGATTCTTTTGAGCCTCGTATGCTGTACCCGTTCTCGTCGAATTTGCACGTCATACTGAATCATGGCCGCATTGGCGCTTTTGTGCGATCGAACACTGTTTCGTCCACCGGTCCGCAGCTTTCCGGCATCGTGCATTTCTATGCGGAGGGAGAGGATATGCGCCTGGATACCATTTCGCTTACAGCAGATCGCGATCTGACCGGTTCGCGCATTGATGTTTTTTCCGGTACCCAGTTCGTTACCAGCGCTCATTTTGTCGGAACCGATGCGCTTGTGCGTTTTGATGCGCCGGTGCAGCGGCTGCTCAGGACAAAAAATACGCCATACCGGCTGCTGCTCACCGATATCGCCGAAATCCTCGCGAGTGAATCCCCGCATGTTTTCGTTGCCGGTGCTCAGGCTCATAGCTACCAGTCTGGACAGGTTATTACGTTTGATGCGGATTTGAAGTTGTTCTAACGAAGGCACCGTCGTCAGCGAGGATTTGCACTCGATACCGGATTCGACTATAATCTACGCCATCGTATGAAAAGCGATGATACGCCCCGCGCGGCGGGGTCGCCCTTCCCGCCCGCCGAAGCCTCGGCGAAGGCGGGTGGGCGAAAAAGCGATGACATGCCGCCCGGTCATTCAGACCCTGCCCATTCGGTCTCGAGACCTCAGGGTCGAGAGAAGGGTCTTCAGACCCGAGCGGGAGGGTGGTCGCCCCGTGGGCGAAAAAGCGATTCACTGCACAGGACAGTGCTGATACGCTATGGCTGTAGCAGTTTTTTGATTGGAGTTGCTACCGCGAGCTATTTCGTACGATCGCTGGCTTTGTTTTCAGTATTCGCGTGCGCGGTGGCACTGGCTTCATGCGTTATTTTTTTTGCAGTAACAAGGATTCGCTGGGGGTGGTTCGTTATTGCGTTTGTCTGCGGGTTTTCGTGGATGCTCTGGTATGATCGCCTATCGGCATGGCCACCGGCTCCTGTTGAGAAGATCACTATCAGCGGCACCGTTCAGTTCGTCGAGCCGTTGTACAATAAGCAGCGCATTATTCTCCGCGCAGATGAGCCGCGCCCGGTTCGGAACGCCCGATTATTTATCTATACGGAGCGGTATCCGCTGCGACCGGTCGGTTCGCTCCTTCAATTCGAGTGCGTTTTGGAGAAACCTGTGGCGTTCGACGCGTTCGCGTATGATATCTACGCCGCGCGGAACAGCATTGCGTACGTATGCCGTTATCCGGCCGTGACACAACTGCCATGGAAGCACGGTATCAGGTCATACCTTTTTGCGTTGAAAGAATGGTATTCGCGATCGTTCCGCATATCGTTCCATGAACCGGAAAACGGGTTAGCGCAGGCAATGGTTCTGGCGAGAGCCGGTGAGCTTTCGCAGCCGCTCCGCACTGAGTTTTCACGGGCAGGCATCGTCCATGTCATTTCGATCTCAGGTCTTCACATGGCCCTGCTTACGATGCTTCTTGAAGTGGTCCTGCAGGCCTTTGGTCTTGGCCGAAGAGTTCGTTTCAGCATGCTCGCACTCTTTTCGTTTTTCTATCTGATGATCCTTGGTTTCCCGCCGCCGGCAGTCAGATCGGCGATCATGGTCCTGCTGCTCCTGTTCGCCCGCATCATCGGCAGGCCTTCGGAGGGAACGCACATACTCCTCCTGGTAGCAACCCTCATGGTCGTGCAGAATCCCTACCTGCTCGGTTTCGATATCGGATTTCAGCTCTCGTTCGCGGCTCTTGCTGGGATCATGCTCACGAATGAGTGGTGGGAACGGGTTTTACGCTTCGTGCCCGAGCGGTTCGCATTTCGTTCGGTGACGGCGATGACCTGCGCGGCGCAGCTTTTTACCTGGCCCTTGTCCGCGTATTACTTCGGGATGTTTTCGCTGGTGGCTCCGTTCGCAAATATTGCGGTTGCAGCACTCTTGGGCCCTGTCCTTGTGGGAGCGCTGGTCGCGCCGTTCGCTCTCGCCGTCCCGTTTGCTGCGCCGTTCGTGGTGTGGCCTACTTTTTTCATGCTCAGGGGGCTGGTAGTCGCCGCGCACTATGCTTCGAGAGTTCCCATGGCCGTACTTCCGCTCCCGTCGCATTCTCTTTCGCTCACCATTGTTTCCTATGCTCTCATGGGGATCGTGTATCTTCACTATGCGCGAAAAAGAAAGATACACATTCGAAGCTCAACGCTGTTACCATGAGAATTCCGTACCGCACTATCGTTCGCTTGTATAGCACAGCAAGTGTACCGGCGCTCGTCTTGTTAAGTTCGCTCCTAGTCGTTTTGTGGATACACCGCTCCGCCGTCGTGTCGGTCCATTTTTTGGATGTGGGGCAAGGAGATAGCATCTATGTCCGTCTTCCTGACGGTGTCTCGATGCTGATCGACGGCGGGCCGGACAACCATGTGCTTGATTCCCTCGGTCATGTGATGCCGTGGTGGGATCATTCGATAGACTATGTCGTTATCACGCATCCGGACAGGGATCATTTTGCAGGGCTTCTGGGCGTCGCGGAAAAATATGATGTTGGCACGGTTTTGTACAATGGCGACCAGGGAGATCGGTATTATGAAATGATGCTTGATGCATTTCGTACGCAGGGATCGCAGCTGAAGGTTTTCCGTAGGGGAGACGCGCTTGCTTTTCGCGGAGGGATCACCATGCGGTTCGTCTGGCCGCCGGATGGATATGTCGGCTCAGGCAGGAATGATCGTTCTCTTGTCGCCTTGCTTTCATGGCGCTCTATTGATTTTCTTCTTACCGGCGACATGCCTGACCGTGAAGAAGAACTCATGCTGCGCGCCGAACAACTGCCCAAGATAGAAGTCCTCAAGGTCGGGCACCATGGCAGTGCGCATTCGACCGGCGAACAGCTGCTCTCTGCGATCCGACCGTCCCGATGTGTAATTTCAGCTGGGGCCGACAATGCGTATGGCCACCCGGCACCAGCAGTTCTTGAACGCTTGGCAGATGCCGGATGCCATATCCTTGAGACTATGCGTTCGGGCACCATTACGCTTATGACAGACGGTTTTCGGGCCTGGCAGCACTTGCCGCGCAGCCGTTTTTAGCGTATACTCAGTATGTTTACAATCCGTAAATACACACATGGCCAAAAAAATAAAGATATTGATCGTCGAGGATGAGGAAATGCTCTCCACGATGTATAAGGTGAAGTTCGAGAACGAAGGGTATGACGTGTATGCCGCGACGAACGGAGCCGAGGGCATTGAACTGGCGGCACAGAACGTCCCTGACCTGATCCTGCTGGATATTATCATGCCCAAAGTAGACGGTTTTGCCGTCCTCAAGAAACTGAAAGAAAATCCAAAAACAAAAGACGTTCCGGTTATTTTACTGACCAACCTGGGGCAGGACGAAGACATCTCGCGAGGCAAAGAGTTGGGCGCGACCGGGTACCTGATCAAAGCGAACAACACGCCTTCGGAAGTGGTTGCCAAGGTGAAGCAGTATATTAAGAAGTAAGGATCGACACATGTTCAAAGCAGACGAGCTGATACAGCGCTCGGTGGTTCTCATAAAACCTGACGGCGTTGCGCGCGGCATCATCGGTGAGCTTATCACCCGCTTCGAAAAAGCGGGCTTTAAAATCGTGGCCATGAAAATGGTCTGGGTTGATAAGGAGCTGGTGAACAAGCACTACCCCGAGTCGCGCACCGAGCTTATGAAGGCCATTGGTACGAAAACCCTGGAGAGCTACGCCAAGTACGGCAAGGATCCGAACGAAGAACTGGGCACCATGGATCCCATAGAGATAGGCAAGATGGTCAACAAGTGGAACATCGAATTTTTGAGCTCGGGCCCGGTCGTTGCCATGCTCTTGGAAGGTATCCACGCGATCGAAAGCATCCGCATGATCGTGGGTCATACCATCCCTGCCGTATCCCAGCCCGGCACCATACGCGGCGACTACTCCATTGATTCTCCGGCTCTTGCCAATGCGCGCAAACGCCCCCTGCGCAATCTGGTGCACGCCTCGGGAAATGAAGAAGAAGCGAAATACGAAGTAGAACTCTGGTTCCGCAAAGAGGAGATTTACTCCTACAAGCGCGCCGATGAAGATGTGATGTTCGGGTAGGTTAGAAATTTGTAACTCGTAATTAGTAAATCGTAAATCGTAATGAGATCGTAATCATTCTGCGAATTACGATGTACAATTTACGGGCTGCACACCGATATTCGCTCATCCGAGCGTTTTTTTGTGCGTGAGGTTGACCCCGCCCTGCACCGTACGGTGCAGGGCGGGGTTGACATCGTTGGCGGCGGGTTTATACTGACTATAGCTCTATTCATTGAAATATAAATTCGTTCTACAACTATTTGCCTTGGGATCCTTATATCTGTCACGTCCGTGGACGTGCTTGCGGGAACCCACCTGAGTTTCAGGGGCAAATTTATATTCTCTGGATGGAGCAAACGGCACCAAGACTTGGTCCTGTGACATACTTCCGTGCATGCGGTTTGTATGGATGGAAGAATGTCCTTGACCCGGTCTTCGGGTGTAATCGGACGGCTTACCGACAAGCCGTTTTTTTGTTATAGTGAGTACATGCGCTATACCTTCCTGTTGCGGTGGGTGCTGGGTACGGGAATAACGCTCGCGGTGTTCTATTTCGGTCGCGGTATTGCGGTATCGTCCTTGTATAGGGGGCTTATGCTGGCCATTCTCATCGGCCTTGCGAATGCCGCTGCGCCGCATCTTCTGAGCACGTTCTCATTCGCGCGGACCATGCTGACGATAGGACTTGCCATGCTGGTGACAAATGCGTTTCTCTTGTACCTCGCGCAAGCGCTGCATCTGGGAATCCGATTCGCGTCATGGCAGTCGCTGGAGCTGGGAGCAGTAGTTATTGCCGTGATCACGTGGTTTTCTTCGATAGCAATTGATCCAAAATTAACATCCTAAACAAACACGTATGACGACGCGATGGTATCCGATCCTGATGGACAGTGTAAAACTGTTTTTCCTGAACGTTTTTCTGTACGCCTTTTTCCTTGAAATATATATACTAAGTTTTTTGCTTGAAGAACGCTTTGGCGTCGAGCTCTCATTCGCGAGCGTGTTCGTCAGCGGTGTGTTCACCTTCATTGCCCTGAGCGTCTGGATAAATGTCGCGCACGTATGGTATCAGTGGATCACGTCTGAACGGGAGTTGGCTCTGCGCGCGGTGCTATCCGAAATTCCGTTCATTTTATTGCTTCTCATATTCTATCTTGTCTGGCAGG
The DNA here is from genome assembly GCA_016204595.1 of Candidatus Komeilibacteria bacterium. Taxonomy (GTDB): domain Bacteria; phylum Patescibacteriota; class Patescibacteriia; order UBA1558; family 2-01-FULL-52-15; genus JACQKJ01. The sequence continues at coordinate 13,245 of JACQKJ010000077.1, forward strand.
GCGTTCCTTCCTCGGCCGATGCACACGCGCAGATTACAAGTTTGTTCCTGCTGTTCGTCGCCTATTTCATAGCATTTCCGGCAGTCATAGTGATGGCGAAGACCCATCGGGAAAAAGTCGATTCCATGAGATAAAAAAATTCCACGCCAGGTTCTGGCATGGGTTTGGCTTCTGTTTCAATTAGTTACGCCGCGACCTTTTCTTTCCGTAATGTCTTGATGCAGGAGGTGCAGAGGAGTTGACGGACACCCTCGACGGTCCGCGCCTGCAAATTCAACATCATGCGGCGCTTGGTCGCGATATTCGAGTGGCTTCGGGTGTTCCCGATAGCGGGTCCGCGGTGACATCTGTCGCAGTTTTTGGCCATTGTGTTGCCCCTATACTAGATTCGTGTATCCTTTATATATAACAGAGGAGAGTATACTCGGAGAACCCGTAGCTGTCAATATGCCCTGCGTATGATCTTCAGCCTATTGAATTCAAATCCAGGTATTGCTATAGCGTTCATCATTGCTATTGCCATCGGCATTACGATCCATGAGTTTTCGCATGCATTGGCCGGGTATCTCATGGGCGATACGACCGCGCGCGATGCAGGCCGCCTGACCCTCAACCCGATCGCTCACCTCGATCCTTTGGGTTCGATCATGCTGTTGTTCGCGGGTTTTGGCTGGGGCAAGCCAACGCCATACGATCCCGGTCAATTGAAATATCACCGTTGGGGGCCAGCGCTCGTTGCGATTGCAGGCCCTATATCCAACTTTGTTGGTGCTGCAGTAAGCATTGGTTTGCTCATTATTCTTGCTCCACTGTACCCGCCGGACAACCTCCTTATTGTTTTTCTGGGCTCGCTCTTTTTTATCAATGTAATGCTCATGATATTCAATTTGATCCCGATTCCGCCTCTTGATGGCTCGCAGGTGCTTTTTTCCCTCCTGCCTGCCCGGTATAACAATTTCAAATACTTCCTGGCCAAGAACGGTCCGATGATACTCTTCGGGCTTATTCTCATAGATAATTTCAGCAGTGTGAGTATATTTGGGTCAATCTATAATTTTTTCTTCTCGCTGTTGGGTAGATTTCTCCCATAAAAGAAAAGGACCGGCCAGTCGACAGTGTTTCGTCGAAAGTTCGGTCCTCTTTAGGAACAGCGAATTTCAGGAGGTGCGCTCATTGCGCCGTATTGTAACGAAGGAGTTGCGTTGAAGAATGATGCTACATGCGCGTGAACTTGTTGAGCACGGGCAGTAGCTTGTCGTTCTGGCTGAGCGCAGCGATCCGTTTTGCTTCTGCGGGGAGGAGCTGACTCACGTAGACAGCAATGCCGAGCATGGCTGCCTCGTCCAAATCCTCGGGAAAACCCGAGAAGGAAAAGATGAGATCACGCGCGCGAATAGCGCCAGAGTACTGATCCTTGTCGGAGTTCCTGCTTTGCGCGCTGCTCTCATGCTTCGGGTTCGCGCCAAGCCGCATGGCCTTCTCGATGGAGAAGTTAAGATGACGCGAGATGCGTTCCAGCGGAACATTTCCGACGCCCATGATGAGCAGTGGTGCACCGGTAGACCGCTCGGCGATGTTCATATATCCACCGTGGTACTCTCTGTCATGGAACTTGCGGAGAGCCGGAAAGAGGCCCTCCAACGCTTTGACGATACTACGCCGTGTGCCGTAATGGAATTCGAGACTGATGGAATTCACAGGTTTCTCCTTCTCACCCGCTGCGCGGATGGATGTTTGATGTGAAGCCTTCCACGTTCCGGTTCGATCCGCCTTGAGGTAGTTGGCTCAGCGGAGTTCCTTGGCCAGAAAATTGGCCAGTGTGTACAGAAACATCAGGAAGGCAAAGACCGCGACAGCAGCTGGGATGGAGTGTGTCCACTCCCAGATCATTCCTGTACAGCAAACAGCAAAACCGAAACTGATGCTAGTATATTTCATAGTGTCCTCCGCGTGTGAGAGAAAAGCTGAAATTCGCCAGTTTTCGAGGTACGATTTTCCCATTTTGGGAATTGTAGATTATAGCTTTTTTCTATATTTTTGTCAAGATTTTGTCTCGTCGTCATTTCGACCGGAGCCCCGCACAAGCGGGGCGGAGCGGAGAAATCCCACTGAGCTATCAAAATGCTTGTCTACCTCTCAACGGGATCCCTCCGCTTCGTCCTCTCGACTATGTCTCGAGGCCTGCGGTCGGGATGACAGCTCTTGACCGTGCCCTTGTCTTGTGCTACTCTTTTGGCACGATAAATCCTTAAAGAATTGCAAGGATTTCTTGTAGAGCAAAAGACATCCTTTTTTAATACCAGAAAATGCCCAGTTCCAACCAGTTATTGCGCAGAGCCCGCACAGCAGTCACGTATAAATCCAAGACCCCGGCGCTACAGACAACGCTGAACTCTTTGCGCAGGCGCAGAAGGACCCTTGCGAAAGGAAGCCCATTCAAGCGCGGCGTGTGCGTGAAGGTAACGACCACGACCCCGAAGAAGCCGAACTCGGCGCTCCGCAAGATCGCGCGCGTGCGGCTTTCGAACGGTACCGAAGTGACGGCATATATACCGGGAATGGGGCATAATTTGCAGGAACACTCCATTGTATTGGTCCGTGGCGGCCGCGTGAAAGATCTGCCGGGTGTCCGGTATCACATTGTCCGCGGCGTGTATGACGCGCAGGGCGTTGCCAACCGCAAGCAGGGTCGCAGCTTGTACGGCGCAAAGAAAGAAAAGGCGAAGGCAAAATCATAATTTAAATAGCCTATGCGCGGTAAGCAAGCACCAAAACGAAGCATTCCAGGAGATCCGAAATTCGGACGCGTTGACATCGGCAAACTCATCAACCGGCTGATGCACAACGGCAAGAAGACCGTCGCGCAGAAGATCGTGTATACCGCTTTTCAAATTATTTCCGATACGACCAAGCAGGACCCGGTCGAGACCTACGAGAAAGCTATGCAGAATGTCGGTCCAAACCTTGAAGTAAAGGGTCGCCGCGTGGGCGGGGCCAACTATCAGGTACCGGTCGTGGTCATCGGCGAACGCAAGAATCTGCTCGCGCATCGCTGGATCCTGGACGCGGCCCGCGGTAAAAAAGGAAAACCCATGGCACAGAAACTTGCTGAAGAGTTGATGAGCGCGGCGAAGGGCGAAGGAGATGCGGTCAAGAAGCGCGAGGACGTGCAGCGCATGGCAGAAGCCAACAGGGCATTTGCTCATTTTGCATAGAGAGAATGAGGAACGAGTAATGAGTAACGAGAAACGAAGAATTAAGTATAGAAAATCACGAATGACGTTTGTGCAGCATTCATAATCCCTCATTCCTCATTTCTCATTCCTAATTCCATCCAAATGGCTCGGGAATATTCTCTAGAAAAAACACGCAACATCGGCATCATCGCTCATATTGACGCGGGCAAGACCACCGTCTCGGAGCGCATTCTTTTTTATACCGGCAAGAAACATAAGATCGGAGAGGTGCATGAGGGTCAGGCCGAGATGGACTGGATGGAACAGGAGAAAGAGCGCGGCATCACCATCACGTCCGCCGCGACCACCTGTTTTTGGGACCTGCCGGACTGGCTGGGCGGCGGTAAATGTCGCATCAACATCATCGACACGCCGGGCCACGTTGATTTCACCGCTGAAGTGGAGCGTTCGTTGCGCGTATTGGACGGGGGCGTGACGGTCTTCGACGGCGTCGCCGGGGTTGAACCGCAATCCGAGACCGTCTGGCGGCAGGCGGATAAGTACAAAGTGCCCCGTATCGCATTCATCAACAAGATGGACCGCATGGGCGCCGATTTCTACGCTGACCTTCGTTCGATCCATGACCGGCTGACCAAGAACGCATATCCTATGCAGCTTCCTATTGGTGCTGCCGAAACGTTCAAGGGTGTTATCGATCTGTTCACGCAGAAAGCCATCTATTTCCTCGATGAGGATGGAAAGAAATTTGAAGAACGGGACATACCGGCGGATATGCAAGGCAAGGTAAAGGAATATCGCGACAAGCTCATTGAAGCGATCGCGACGCACGATGAACATTTGACGAATCAATTTTTGGAGGGGAAGGATATTTCTGTCGAAGAGTTGAAGCGGGTGCTGCGTAAAGCGGTCATTGCAAATGAAATAGTCCCGATATTGTGCGGCTCGGCCCTGAAAAATAAAGGGGTTCAGCAGCTTTTGGATGCGGTTACCGCGTATCTGCCCTCACCGTTGGATCTGCCGCCGGTCGAAGGAACGGATGTGCATGATGCATCAGTGAAGATTACAAGAAACGCATCAGATGAAGAACCTCTTTCGGCTCTCGCGTTCAAAGTCGCGACCGATCCGTATGTGGGCCGGCTTACGTTCGTACGGCTGTATTCGGGTACCATTGAAGCCGGTTCGTATGTGTACAATAGCTCGCGCGACCGCAAAGAACGGGTCGGGCGCATCTTGCTTATGCACGCGAACCACCGCGAAGACATCAAGATGGCATATGCGGGCGATATCGTCGCCGTTGTAGGTTTGAAAGATACTTTTACCAGCCATACGCTCTGCGATGAGAATAAACCTATCCTTTTGGAAAGCATTATCTTCCCGGAACCGGTCATACGCGTCGCTATCGAGCCCAAGACCAAACAGGATCAAGAAAAGATGGGCTTGGCGCTTTCCAAGCTTGCAGAGGAAGATCCGACGTTCCGCGTTTCGACTGACGAGGAAACCCTGCAGACCATCATTGCCGGGATGGGAGAATTGCATCTTGATATCATCGTGGACCGCATGAAGCGTGAATTCAAAGTGGAAGCGAACGTCGGCGCTCCGCAGGTCGCCTACAAGGAAACGGTGACCGCGGAAGCTGAAGCCGAAGGAAAATATATCAAACAATCCGGCGGACGCGGGCAGTACGGACACTGCTGGATCAGAGTCCGTCCGCAGGAACGCGGAAAAGGTTTTGAATTCATCGATGCCATCAAGGGTGGCTCCATTCCAAAGGAATATATTGGTCCGATTGAAAAGGGAGTCAAGGAATCAATGGATAACGGCGTGCTTGCCGGGTATCCGGTTATTGACGTTGCGGCTGAAGTGTATGACGGCTCGTTCCACGAAGTCGATTCGTCCGAGGCTGCTTTCAAGATAGCGGGCTCTATGGCGTTCCGCGAGGCGTTCAGGAGAGCACGACCGGTCATTTTGGAACCGATCATGAAAGTGGAGGCCATCACTCCTGAAAACTACATGGGCGATGTGATCGGCGATATCAATGCAAAGCGAGGACAGGTCAATGATATGACCGAGCGGGCAGGGGTAAAGGTCATCCACGCGCTCATACCGCTTGCGGAGTTATTTGGGTACGCGACGAGTCTCCGCAGCATGACTCAGGGACGTGCAAGCTATAGCATGGAACTTTCGCATTATCAAAATGTCCCGGTAAACGTTGCGGAAGAGATTATCAACGGAAAAAAGAAATAATATGAATCCCGTTAGAAGCCGCGGTCGCTTATAGGGGATTTAGACAAATAAATGGTCATACTAACAAAAAATTTATCGCATTCACCGGTCACTTATGTTA
>JACQKJ010000079.1 GCA_016204595.1 Candidatus Komeilibacteria bacterium
CTGAACGGCGAGCCAAATCACTGTAGCGCACAGTGCACCGGTATCACGCAGCCGTACTGCGGAAATAGCGTTATCGAGGCCGGCGAGCAGTGCGATAGCAATGTCGGCATTGGACAACACCAGCAGTGCAATCCAACCTCATGCCAGCTTGAAAACCTGACGTACTGCGGCGATGATGCCGTTCAGTCACCAAATGATGAAGGCACCGGCGGTCCGTTGAACGACGGGAATGAAGAGTGTGACGGTTCTGCAGGCGTAGGCGAGAACCAGGCTTGTACTTCGGAATGCACGCTCATAACGCTGGAATTCTGCGGAGACGACGAGAAGAACGGAGAAGAGGAGTGTGACGGCAGTGACGGCGTCGGGGACCATCAGCAGTGCACGGAGTCCTGCACACTTGAAAATCTCAGTTACTGCGGTGATGGTTTTGTACAAACTCCAAATGATGGACAGACGGGGGGTCCGTTGAACGACGGGAATGAAGAGTGTGACGGTTCTGCAGGCGTCGGCCCGCACCAATCCTGTTCTCTATCATGCGAATTAAACGATCTTACCTTCTGCGGTGATGGCGTCGCCCAGAATCCGAACGAGGAAGGCACCGGCGGCCCACTGAATGACGGTAACGAACAGTGCGACGGCGAGGCTGGCGTTGGAGCTAATGAATCATGCACGCAGCAATGCACGCTTGAGGGCGTATCATTCTGCGGCGACGGAAACATTGACCAGGGCGAAAGCTGCGACGACGGATCACTTAATGGGCAACCAAATCACTGTAATGCACAATGCTCCGATATAACCTCGCCCGTGTGTGGCAATGATGTCATCGAAGCGGGAGAACAATGCGATGACGATAATACAACTAATGGCGACGGCTGTAGCTCAAGCTGCACGACTGAATCCCTCCAGTGCACCGGTTCAGGAACATACACCGTCAATTCGGAATTTGACCAGGGATCGCTCATCAACGTGACGCATACGCCGAGCGATCAGCTGCAGCTTTCTGACCAGGTCAATGCATTTAACTTTATCTGGGTGGCCGTCTCGACAAAAGGAACGGTAGTCAAGATCGATACTGACACAGGCGCAATTGTCGGCGAGTACAAAACATCGCCCTCCAGTCAAGGCAATGGCGATCCTTCAAGAACCACAGTGGATAAGGACGGGAGCGTATGGCTCTCAAACCGCAGCGACGTGTTCAACGGTCATGGTTCCATAATTCACATCGGTCTTGTCGAGAACGGCCAGTGTGAGGACCGCAACGGCAACGGCATTATCGAAACTTCAACAGCACAAAATACCATTCTGGACTGGGATGACGCGTCTGGAACACGCAACGTAGCAACCGCTGATGACGAATGTATCGTACACTATGTCGAACTTCCGAACTCACGCGGCACCCGCCATGTTTCTGTCGACGCCAATAACGACGTCTGGGCCGCAGGTCTTTCTACAAGAAACTTTGACCTCGTCAAAGGCGGTAAATGGAATGTGGCAAATTCCGGAACAATCATCCGTAGCGAACCAAGCGTTGGTTACGGCGGCTACGGCGGTCTTATCGACCCGAGCGGCGTTATCTGGTCAGCGAATCGCTTACTCCGCTGGGACACCGCGAATCCTTTGACCGGTGCCAACGGCACGAACTGGACCGGTTACGAGCATGACAGCTACGGCCTCTGCATCGACAGCCAGGGCAACGTATGGAACACGTCACTCTTCGGCGGCGTCACCAGGAAATTCGCTCCTGATGGATCGCTTCTCGGAACCTTCCCGCACGGTTTCGGCACTGCCCAGGGCTGCGCCGTTGACGGCAATGACCATGTCTGGGTGGCTCACTCGCTCTTGGGCGGGTCAAGCGTCGGACATCTTCTGAATGATGGCACCTTCATCGGAAACGTTCCGGTCGGCAGCGGTCCTACAGGGGTTTCGGTTGATGCAAACGGCAAAGTTTGGGCGACTAACTACTACTCAAAAACCGTATCCCGCATTGATCCGACTGCAGGAGCGCTTGGTGCAGACTTAGTCACGCCGATCGGCGCGGTTGACTTCACCAGCGTGGATCTCGGCGGCAACCCGTACAATTACTCCGACATGACCGGCAGCACCTTATCCGGCAAAGCCGAGAGCGGCACCTGGACAGTGGTTCATGACGGCGTCAACGGAGCATTCCCCTGGAAAAACATTGACTGGAACGCAAGTGTTCCTTCCGGCGGAAGCCTGACGGTGACGGTTGCGACCAGCGCTGACGGTAGTACGTTCGGAGCGCCGCAGAGCGTTGCCGACGGCCAGGATCTCACATCGCTGAGTTCCCGATACCTGAAAGTTGTGGTGAGCTTCGAACGAGGCGATGAAGACGCAAGCCCTGTTCTCTTTGACCTCGCGGTCAACAGAAACTGCGGTGGAGACGAACCTCCGACAACTACACCCCCTGAACCAACCCCACCCAGTGGTGGCGGCGGAGGAGGCGGTGGCGGCGGCTTCCAGTCACTCCTGGTCTTCAACGAGAAGAACGAAACGGTAGCGCTTCCCGATTCGACCGTCAGCTGGTTCACGAACGTCTCGGCTACTTGCGTCGCTCTGTATGATGACGCATCGCATGACAATACAGGAACACCGCCTGCGTACGGCTACGATTCACAGGTTCCGGGCATCACCGGCAATGGGACCTACCATACCGCGACCCTCACGGGACTCACGACCGGAGTCACCTATTACTGGAGGCCGAATTGCACTGCAACCGGCAGCTCACAGACAGCTCTGGGTCAGCAGCTCACCATTGCTCTGGCAGAGAACCCCGTTGTACTTGGCTTTGAAGCGCCAGCCCAACCAGAGGAGAATGTCAAAGTACTCGGCTTCGAAATCCTGCCGAAAACAGGCGGCGACCTGGCCGGGTATTACGCCGGGATCTTCAGCGTCTTCGGTACGATACTCATCGGTCTCTACCTCGGTTATCGCCGTTCGCTTCTACGGTAAATGACACGACGAGCCTACCTCATACTCATTGTAGGCACTCTGGCCGTATTCAGCATCGCGCTGCTACGGCCGGAGTTTGTCTTGGGTACGCTTGATCGATTCGCGCTCCCTGCTACCGTCGAAACCGCAAAAACCATTCAAACAGATCAAAAGCCCGCTGAACAGCCCGAACAGAAAAAGGATTTCGATCTTAAAAATATAAATTTCAATATCACGGAGGCTGAGCAGAAGCAAGCGGCTGCAGAGGATGCGCAACCGAAATCTCCAGAAGTACAGCCTGCGTCGATCAGCGCCAGCCAGAATCATCTCATTATTCCCCGTATGGGCGTCGATGCAGATGTCATTCACGACGATACGGACGCAGCGCTACTGAAAGGACTCTGGCATATACCCGGATCGGCATTCCCGGGGCAAAACGGCAATATCGTTATCAGCGCGCACCGATGGCTGCATAAGCCGCCGAACCCGACGACCTTTTACTCGATCGACAAAATTCAGGTTGGCGATCCTATTTATTACGATTACGAAGGATCCCGCTACGAATATAAAGTTACCAAGCATTTCATCGTGAATCCCGAGGACGTCTATATTTTGGATCAAGATGAGAACAAACTCACGCTCTTCACCTGCACGCCGCTCTACTCGACGAAACAGCGGTACGTGGTGAATGCGGAGCTTGTGTCGGTAACTCAGTTAGGAGAAAATCAGAAATAAGTTAGTAAGAAATCGGAAGTCGGTTAAAGAAATAGGAAATAAGACATCGGATTTCCAATCTCGTATTTCTTTAACCGACTTCCTATCACCTATGAACTGATCTCATATTCTTAACTAGATTACCGTGGGTGACAACCTCGACACAGAGTGCTACAATTCAGCTCGAATAATCAGCTATGTTTGACCGAATTACCATCGCAGGACTCGGCATTGTCGGCTCTGCTGTACAAGCATATTTGAACGGTACAGGCCTCGCAGCGCAGGCGTATGACCCGCCGAAAGGCCTCAAAGACGCATCGGTTCTCAAAAAAGCCGATATTGTTTTTATTACCGTGCCCACGCCCTATACCGAGAATGGTTTTGACTTGCGGTATGTGAACGAAGTGGTGCACCGTATCGGAGATAACGCAATCGTGGTCATCAAGTCCACGGTGCTGCCAGGCACGACGGATGCGTACCAAAGACAACACCCAAACCTCAAAATGATGTTCAGCCCTGAATTTTTGACGGAGAAAACCGCAACGCATGACTTCAGTCATCCCACACGGCAAATCGTCGGATATACGGAGGTCAGCCGCGATGTCGCGCCGAAGGTGCTTGATCTCCTTCCGCCGGCTCCGTATCGTGCGACCATGCGCGCAGCGGAAGCTGAAATGATCAAATACATGAACAATGTCTTTTATGCACTGAAGGTGACCTATGCGAATCAGTTGTACGATCTCTGCGAGGCAATGGGCATCGATTATAACCTTGTTGTCGAAGGAGCGACTTCATCGGAACCGATGATGGGCCAAAATCACTGGGACGTCATGTTCGGCGGCTATCGCGGTTACGACGGCAAATGCCTGCCCAAGGACGTCCGCGCGTTGATACAGTTCGGCACAGAACACCATATTGACATATCATTGCTTGAAAAAATCGAAGAGCTCAATAATCGGCGTATGGCCGGCAAAGATATGAAGTCTCCCGGATCGGCGTTATGAAACGACTTTCGCTCTATTCATGGAACGTGAATGGCATTCGCGCCGCAGTGCGCAACGGCTTTACTGACTTCCTCAAAAAGCAAAAACCCGACATCATCGGGCTGCAGGAAGTGAAGATCGACAGCGCTACTCGAGCGAAAACGACATTTGACTTCGCGGAATATGATGAGCATTGGAACCCGGCTGAACGGCCGGGCTACAGCGGGACAGCAACACTCGTCCTTTCAAAGCTCGCATCAAAACCTCTCAAAGCGACGATGGGAATAGGCGAGAAACGGTTCGATGACGAGGGGCGCATACAAACGCTCGAATTCGAAAAATTCTATTTTGTCAACGCATACTTTCCGAATTCGGCGGAGGAGTTAGTACGCTTACCGTACAAACTCGCTTTTAACAAGGCGTTCCTTGCGTACGTAAAGAAATTGGAACGAAAAAAGCCGGTCATTTTTTGCGGTGACCTCAATGTTGCCCACAAGGAGATCGACCTTAAAAATCCAAAAAGCAACGCTGAAAACGCCGGCTTCACGCCGCAGGAGCGCGAAGGAATGGACGCGTTCATCAAGGCCGGTTTCGCTGATACGTTCCGCCACCTGCATCCGAACACTATTCAATACTCCTGGTGGACGTATCGTTTTCAGGCACGGGCGCGCAATGTCGGATGGCGCATCGATTACTTCCTGGTGAGCTCAAAACTACTGCCAAAAATCAAGAAAGCGTTTATTTTGGACTCTGTCCTGGGGTCGGATCACTGCCCGGTAGGCATAGAACTGGCGCTGTAATCAAGACTCCTTCCTGTGGTATACTAACGATCACGCGTATGAAAGGAAAAGTCTTCGTAGACAGCGCCCAAATCGTTAACTGGATACCCGAAGATCCGACCGGCGATATTGAGGGAACAAAGCTTGCCATGGAGGTTATGGAAGGCATCGTCGAGGAACAGGGTCCGTCTTTGATTTTAGTCGATCTCACCAAGGGACAGCGCCCGAACGCGTTGCAGCGCCAGATCATCATCAACACGATACGCAGCAATATGCATAGCATAAAAAAGATCGCGATCTTCGGCGAAAGCGCCCTTATGAAAGCGGTTGCCTTTTTCGTCATCAATACCTCGGGCTACTCAAACATGAGATTCTTCAGCAGCCGCAGCCAGGCGATCCAATGGCTGCAGCAGACCCAGTAGGTATGCGACACGTATTTCAGCGACAGGCAAAAGCGCCGCAGCACGCGGTCGGCATTGATATTTCCGATGGCAGTATAGAGCTGGTCAATCTCGGCAAACGCAGAGACAATTCATTTACGATCCAGGATCAGGCTCGAGTTGTACTGGACCCGGAGACGATCGTCCACGGCACGATAGTCAACGAAAAAAAGTTCATTGCCGCGTGCACGGAGCTTTTCCTGAAAGCCCGTCTTGATACGAAGGGCGTGGCAGTCGCATCGGCATTGCCAGACGGCCAGGTGCTCACCAAAGCGATACCCCTCGCTGCAGGAGCACACCAGCTTGATCCCGAATACATGGACAACCTGGCCAAATCACTCTACAAAGGGCTCGGATACCATATCCCGACGCCTCGTCTCCAATGGACATTGCACCGGCACAGCCCGGAGCGATCCGAGCTTATCGTGTACGTTGCGGATTCCCGAACGATACAGCGCTGGCAAGCTGTCTTTCGGCACTTTCACATGAAGCTCATCGTCATGGAGATGGAATCCCTGGCGCTGGCACGCGCCCTGCTGCACCCCTTGAGCGGACACGACACAGTTGCCTTACTCGATTTCGGCTACCGGCAAACGAACGTGTGTCTGTTCGATGCGAAAGGATTGCGGTATTCGCACACGATCGGCGAGGGGGGACTCGGCCTTACCTCACGCCTTGCTCATGAGCTGAACATCGCCTTCGACAAAGCGGAACAGCGCAAACGATCGTGCAACCTTGCCAAGCCGACAGATACGACAGAACTCACCATCGTACACCAACACTACGTGCGTATACTCGAAGAAACGCATGAGGCGCTGCAGCGTGTGGCGCATCCGATAACTCGAGCCGTTATCACGGGCGGCGCATCGACCATTGCAGGTCTGAAAACCCTGACCGAAAAAATCCTCGGGTACCGAACCGTGCGCGGTACGCTGTCAAAGACCGCGCTTGGAAAACATATCGCTCTCGGGGCTGCAAGGGACGACCACTGGCAGGCGATCTACGCGGGTGCGTATGGGCTGGCGATCCGCGGCGCATCGCGCGAAACGCTCTGGCGGGGGATCAACTTTGTAAAAAAATAATAATGAACAGCCGTACTAGAACGTACATTGCCTATCGGGCGCTCGAAATATTTCCGGGCCTTATGGTCTGGCTGACATTTGCCGCACTCTTTGCGCTTTCATTCATGCGTCCGCTCTATGCCATATACTTCATCATTTTGTTCGATCTGTATTGGATGCTGCGTATTTCATACCTCATGACCTATGTCCTGATCTCCTGGTCGCGCTTCCGAAAAACCAGCCGCATCGACTGGTCGCAGGCCCTTGAACGCGATTTCGGAGCGTCTGCCGACAAACGATGGAAAGACTACTGGCATATCATATTTCTCCCGACCTATAAGGAGCCGTATGCGGTCATCCAGGCATCGCTGTCCGCCATCGTATCATCCACGTACGGCCGGAAAGACCGCATGCTGGTCGTGCTGGCCGGAGAGGAGCAGGACCGGGAAAAATTCAGCGTGAATGCGGCACGTGCGAAGCAGGAATTCGGGCACCGGCTGCATACCCTGCTCACCACCCTGCATCCGCATGGAGTCCCCGGTGAGCTTTCCGGTAAGGGGTCAAATCTGTACTATGCCGGCCACCAGGCACAGGCGTATATCGATGAGCTGGGCATCGAGTATAAAAAGATAATCGTTTCGACTTTTGACGTTGACACCGTCGCACACCCGCAGTACTTCTCGCACTTGACCTATCAATTTCTCAATCACCCGAACCCGTACCGCGCGAGCTTCCAACCGCTCACGCTCTATCACAATAATATCTGGGAATCTGACCCGCTCACCAGGGTCGTTGCGAACTCGACTACCTTTTGGCTGCTCACCGATCTCGCGCGGTCAGACCGCCTTTTCACGTTCTCATCGCACAGCATGAGCTGGCAGGCTCTCGTGGACATCGGCTTCTGGCAGAATAACATCGTCACCGAGGACTCCCGCATCTTTTTGCAGTGTTTGGTGCATTACGACGGGGACTATGAGGTATTCCCGATGTATATTCCCGTTTCCATGAACACGGTCTACATGGGTTCCCTCTTCAGAAGTTTGGTCAACCAATACAAACAGATGCGGCGCTGGGCCTACGGCGTTGAGCATTTTCCGTACATGGTCTGGCATTTCGCGCATAATTCGCGCATCCCGTTCAAGAAAAAACTGACGTACATCTGGAACCAGACGGAAGGCGTCTACTCATGGGCGACCGCGCCAATCATTATGTTCGTTGGCGGCAGGCTTCCGCTTATCGTAAGCGAAGCTAACCGTGATACGTCGTTCATCGCACAACAGACGCCGCTTATTCTGAGTACCATCATGACAGGAGCTCTCTGGGGGATCATCGTCATCGCAATTATGAGCACGCTGATCCTGCCTCCCAAACCGATGAAAGGTTTCCGGCGCATCATCCAATACGCGATCATGCTCCTGCAGTGGGCCCTATTCCCGATTACCATGATCGTATTCGGTGCGCTGCCGGCAATTGATGCGCAGACGCGTCTTATGATCGGAAAGTATCTTGATTTCTGGGTGACCGAAAAACGAAGCGAGTCAGACTCACTCGAGAAGAGCGGCATGCCCGTTTAGGAACGCCAGGGCGCTCATGGGCGCCTTGCCCTCAAGCTGTACGCGCGTTACGACAAGCGATCCGGCGCCGCACCGGAGGAGTATTCCTGCCGGTGTTTTGGTATAGGGTTTCGCCGGTTTTCCGCCGGAAGCAGACGCGGCGATTATTTTGAGGCGCTTGCCGCCAACAGTGATCCACGTTCCTGGCCAGGGATTCAGCGCTTTGATCTTTCTCAACAAAATTTCGGCATTGTCCGACAGGTCCAGAGCTCCGTCAGAAGCCTTGATCATCTTGGAAAAAGTCGCGCGTGTATGATCCTGTGCATGCATTTCAGATTCGCCTGCAAGATAGCGCTGAACATGCTTCATGAGGAACTGCGGCGCCATGAAACTTAATTTTTCTGAAAGCGTCGCGTACGTGTCATCGGGAGCAATGCTCATTTTTTTTTGCGCGATGATAGGGCCATGATCCATTTCTTCATCGAGCTGTATGATCGAAAGACCTGTCTGCGTATACCCCCGCAGCAGGGCCGTCTGAATGGGGGAGGGGCCGCGAAGATCCGGCAGCAGTGACGGGTGCAGGTTGAGCGCCGGGAGTTCTGACTGGTCAAGCACCGCTCTGGGGATGATCTTCCCGTATGCAACGATCAGAAACGGCGACGGTCCGTGCTCGCGAAGCGCCGCGACTAATGCGTCATCAAGCCGCTCCGGCTGGAGCACAGGCAGTCCAGAGGCCAAGGCGACCTCCTTCACCGGCGAAGGCAGTATGGTCGCGTGACCGCGTCCCTGGGGTTTATCGGGCTGCGTCACCACGGCGCGCACAAGACCTGCATCAAGAAGCGCCTTCAGCGACGGTACGGAAAATAACGGCGTACCCCAAAAAATTATTGTGCCTGCTTTTTTTGCCATAGGGCGAGCCGCTCCATTCCTTGCGTGACCTGAAAGGTACGGTTAATGATCAGCGATCCGTTAATATGGTCTATTTCATGCTGTAAAACGATGGCCTCCATGCCGCGCGCTTTGCCTGATTGTTTTTTTCCGTCCAGATCACGGTAGGTGAAGCGAATTTTGGACGCGCGCTGCACATAGCCAAAAACTCCCGGAAGCGACAGACATCCTTCCTCGATCGCGACGGTTTTATCCGATGAAAAAACGATTTCCGGGTTGACATAGGCGCGGTAGTCGTTCCCCTCGTCTCCCACCTTCACGATGATAAGCCGAATGTTCTTGCCTATCTGCGGCGCAGCAAGACCGATGCCGTTCTCACGGATCATGGTCTCATGCATGGACTCGGCGAGCTTTTTCAGAGATTCGTCAAACGCCGAGATCAGCTCTGACGGCTCATTGAGCGTTGTGACAGGATAACGGACGACATGCAGCATAGATCACAATAACTGATACGGGTTTATCTCAGCATGCATCCAAGTATAGGAGGAGCTTCTGAGCAGGTCAAGCGCCCCGGTATCTCCTGGCTTGAGTTTGCATAGTATCGATGCGATATAGGCGGAACCTTCGCGCCGCTCAAAGGGGCCCGTCGGCAGCGCAGGACGAAAATACGTCAGCATCTGATCTCGCCTCTCCGCATATACCGCAGAATCCTTTTCGCGGACCCATACTTTCAGGATCGTTGAGAACGGAGGATAGGAAAGGGTTTTTCGCCAGTTCAATTCCTCCCGGTAAAAATGATCCACCGCCGTAAGCGTCGTAAATACGTACTGCGACGGATCAAACGTCTGTATCAGCAGTTCGCCTGCCATGCTGCGCAGAACCCCGATCGCATGCCGCAGAGCTTCAGCGGCGTGGTAATTGGGTATGTGCAGATCAAGGTCGGCATTCAGCATGATACCCGCGTCGAAACGGAACGAGCGCTGCGAAAGTATCGCCGCAGTAGCGACGACGATATCGCTCGCAGCGCTGCCATGATCTCCGGCGCGCGATCTGCTTGAAAATGAAGCGACAGACTTACCAGGAAATAATTTTTTGAGATCGGAAACGATGCGATCACTACCGGTGCCCTTTGAACGCAGGGCGACACTGCCGCACTTCGGGCATTGCAACAGCACGGCGCGTTCAAAGCCGCAATTACCGCACTGAAGCAGCTTGCGAGACCCCTCTAGCGCCAACGGAAAATCACATCGTTCGCAACGCACGGTAAAGCCGCAATCGGCGCATACCGTGAGGCGGGCATACCCCTGGCGATTATAGTAGAGGAGCAGTCGACCGGACGTTCTCTCTATCAGATCGCGCGCCGGCTCCGAAAGCAGACTGAAATTTCCGCTTTCCCGTTCGTGCTGCAAGTCCACGATGCGCGCCGGTCGCGCCGGGCTGCCGGTGATCTGCTTGATGGGGTATTTTTTTTGTAAACAGTGGTAGAGCAGCCGTATATTCGGCGAGAATCCCGAAAGAATGACCTGCGTATGATAGCTCTCGGCGATGTGCCATACAATGTCAGCCAGGTGGTATCGCGGATTCTGCTCGGCACGGTGAAATTGCTGGTGTTCAGCTTCGATGATCACGATGCGCTTAAGTTTTTCAAAGGGAAGCAGCAGCGCAAGCATTCCTCCCACGATAACCGGTGCGGTGCCGCTCTGTTGCCAGGCGCGCGCAAAATCATGCCTGCGCCGTTTATCCGGCACCAGCAGCACATCAGCTGCCCCTGCGCGTCGCGCGACAGATACCAGTGCGTCGCGCTGCATGCGTTCCGGGGCGATCAAAAGCGTCTGACCATCGTGCCGCCAGGCTCCAAGATGCGAAGCAAGATACGTATAGAAAGCATCCGGCTGTTTATACAACAAGTACGTTGATTCCTCAACCGGCTTTTTTAAAACTGAGATTGTATCTTTGACACGACTCGCAGGTTTCAGCTGCGCGGGCGGATCGGACAGCATGCTGTTGAAAATAACGCCGAGCGATTGCACATAGAGTTCCGCCAGATGCCTCGCGAGCACCAGCTGCGTTTGCGTCAGCGAGATGGGCGCGACAGCTACTATGTCTTTGCTCGATTGTGGCGACTCTTGCTCATCATGCAGAGCCACGACAATACCGTGTATCAGCGAATTTTTGAATTGGACACGAACAACGCTTCCTGCTGCGACATGCTGGGCAAGCTTCTCGGGTATTCGATAGGTAAACTCGGACAAATGCGGAGGTAAGCGCCGAAGCGGTACCACGGACGCTATAGTGTACCTTCCCATTGCGTTACGAAAAATGAAATGCGGCCGTCAGATAGCCGACACCCAGTGCGACTTCATAGCTGACTATCTCCGTTCGGAAAACGCGTTCTCCCATAATGCCGAGTAGAGCAGCGAGCGGCTGCACCCCGCATGCGGCGACATTCTCGAGCCGCGCCTTCGATAGTAAGAGGATCGTCTTGATATCTTTCTGTTCCAAAGCCGTCTTGATGTCTTTATTGAACGAGAGCGCCTTCGGGTTGTAGCCTCCGACGGACGTTCGCGAGGCACCGTGCGCGAAATCACCGGTTGCGATCACAGCGATGCGCTCTTGGGCCAGGTGAATCTGCCGGTCGATAGCTCTCCCGAATTGATACACATCGGGGAGCGGAACTGCTGCTGTGCCGATCGACACGACATGCACTGACTCGGGTTTTATCTGTCGCAGCATATGAAAAAGCGCGATCCCGGTGCCGTAATCGAGCGGGTTATCATCTGTGAGGGCGATGGGAATGGACGTCTCGAGAGACTCTTTCAATCGATATCCAAAACCAATGTTATTTGCGACGGTGAGGCGGTCGGTGAGATTGCCGAACGAAGCGAAGGAGATAGAAAGATGTGGCTGCTGATTCACCGTAAAAAGACCAGGAACCGAGGCAGCGTGCTGCGATATGACCAAAATCGTATGCGGTTGTGCCGCATACAGTTCAGCGGCAAGGTCTTTGAAGCCTTTGAGCGTATGGCGGATTCGTGCTGTGTGGCCCTTGCCCAATTCAGGCACCGAAATAAGCGGATGTGGGACAAACGCTGCGAACACGAGCATAGAGAACCCTTATCCGATTAATTACTCAATTCGATTGGATCGCCGGTCGGGTGCAGCGATAACGCGTCATCGCCTGCAACGACGATATTGCTCCATTTATATCCGATGGTCGTGAACACTTTCTCGGAAGTGATATGACGCTTTCGCTGATTTGAAATGACATATACTTCGCTACCCGACCCCTTCACCAGCGCCCCCTCCTTGAACTGCACCGGAAGACCGTTCGCATACTTGTCGAGCAATGATGCCGCAACCTTCGTCACGGATACTGCGGGAAAATTTACCGCAAGGATCGCTTTATCAATAATGGGGTACTTGCGTCCGGACTCGACATAAAATAATTTTCCCGTTGCTTTGTCCTGAAGCACCGAACCGGTCGGATACGCATCGCTCAAGGTTACCGGGCGTCCATCAGGAATGGCCATAAGCTGCGCGTCAGTTGCTTCTTCGACTTCCTCGGGATTAAATCCGAGCGTCTTGAAGACCTCCATCGAGCTGATAGCCCGCTTCTGATCCGCGGTCAGGAGATATATGGTGCCCGTCGTTGCGTTGCGGAGGAGTGAGTAGGCCGCAAATTCGATGTCCGGTCCGCGGTCATAACTGTCCAGATCCGACTTGCTAATGGGCACAATCAAATTGGGATTATAGCGCGACACCAGGGCCAGGTTCGATGTAAATGCGCGCTTCACGCCGTTCGCGAGCAACCACACGCCCGGATCGCCTTCAACCTTCACCACTGTCCCATCTGGCAGTAGTGTGACGAAATACTTATCCCACAACGCCTTGAACAGCGCGTTGCCCTGCAAATGCGGCGTATAGTTATACATCGCCGCAGTCACGATATTCTGCGGTACGATGGTCTGTCCATCTACCGATGACGCTTTGCCGGGCCTGAAATTGTACTCGCTGATGTGCTCGTAATAATATCGGAACTGCTCGGCAGCGCTGTTGATCTGCTTATGAAAGCCTCTCCACCGTTCGTTGCACGGCTGGTTGTCAAAGCAGCCGTATCCGGTCGCCCAATCAAGCTGCGTTTGCTTCGGAGTGACTTCCTCTACCAGGCCCTGTTCCTTCTGAAGCAAGGCAAGAAGAAACTGGGGATTAATCCGGTGGTTTTGCGCTGCTCTGAAAATAAGCTCGCCAGCCGAAACGCGCTCCCCAGTATCGAGCGGCATAAAGTAATTACTCAGGTAGCTTCCCTTTGATTCAAGGAAACGCTGAATATCGGTCTGGCCCATGGCCTGATAGGCGACAAGCTCAGCGTCAGATATAAGATACTCATAATCGACGGCCGCCTGCGCTCCCGCCAGAAGCGGTTGCCAGGCACTGATCAGGCAAATCATGGCTACGAGTATGCGTGTGCGTAATCGATTGTTCAACATGAAAAAAAGCTGTTATTACGGTGTCTACTTTTGCCATTAGTATACAAAAAAAGAACGAAATCAGCAAGTGAATTGCGTTTTTACTGACCCTTAGCTACACTACAGCCATGCAGCATTTTCGATTATTCATCGCGCTCGAAATCCCCCCGGAGCAAGCGCGTTCTCTGACCGCATCCTTTACATCGCTGCCGCTTGAACACCCGCTCTACCGAATAAGCCCGGCGGTGCAATTTCACATCACGCTCAAATTTCTCGGTGACATCGATATATTGCTGATCCCGCAATGCATTACCGCGCTCGAGAATGCATGCGAAGGCCTGAAACCGATATCGATCGAACTCACCAGAGGAGACCTGCGTCCGCATGGAAGACCGCGTACCGCAATTATAGGGGTGCGACCAGTCGAAGCGTTGCAGGGCCTTTTCATGCGCGTCGACAATGCGCTCGCGGAGGAGGGCATTGCGCATCATGAGCGGCGAGCATTTCACCCGCATATAACGATCGCCCGTTGTACCGCTGCCCCGTCAGAGAATGACATCCGAGCACTCCAGGCATGGACTATTCCGGAGCGCGCCCTCTACGCTGATACCGTAACGCTTTTTCAGAGCGAACTTAAGCCAAACGGTGCGGTATACACGGCGCTTAATCGCATACTTCTATGAAAACAGTCTCGATTCTGGATATACCTATCACACTGATGGAGAATTCCGAGCTGCAAAGGCTCTGTGATGCCTTTCTCCAAGAGCGTGCATGTCACCATATCGTCACGGCGAATGCTGAATACCTCGTCGCTGCTCACCGCGACCTCGTCTTTCGAAACCTTATACAGCGTGCCGCGCTCGCCACGGCAGATGGGTCTGGCCTCATTTTCGCCGCTCGATTCCTGGGTTATCGTGCATCACTCGCGGACAGAGTGACCGGTGTCACCCTGACGACCATGCTGTTGCATGAGGCCGAGAAGCGCTCTCTTCCCACATGTATTATATTGAAACACAACAGCATCACCGCCCCCGAAAAACTTTCAGACGTTCTGCATGCCCAATTTCCTAAATTGCTATTCAAAGTACTTCGGGAGCCCGTGAGCACCGTCGATCTGCAGGGCTTTCGGCCCGTTATTTTGTTCGCGGCGCTTGGCGCACCAGACCAGGATTTCTTGATCGACTCACTAAAAACATCCCTGCCCGATCTTCGAATTGCCGTCGGCGTCGGGGGGACGTTTGACTTCATTTCTGGTACAATAATACGCGCTCCCGGTTTTCTGCGGGCAGTGGGCATTGAATGGGCCTGGCGTCTGGCGCAGGAGCCCAAACGCATCGGCCGCATTATTCGTGCCGTTGTCGTTTTTCCCTATATCGTCATGCGTTCAAAACTATGAAGGTCATCACCAGATTCGCTCCCTCTCCGACCGGATATCTGCATATCGGCGGGCTTCGAACCGCATTGTTCAGCTATCTCTGGGCCAAAAAAAATCGTGGCGCGTTCCGCCTGCGCATTGAGGATACCGATCAAAAACGCGAAGTAGAGGGCGCAACAAAACACCTCATTCACCTGCTGCACCGCCTTGGTCTCAAGCCAGACGGTGATATCCTCGTGCAATCACAGCGATCAGCCGCGGGAATATACCGGAAACAAGCGCACGAATTAGTCGCTCGCGGACACGCGTATCATTGCTATTGTACGCCTGAACGATTGGAAAAACTGCGGATACAGCATGAGCGCCGCAAACAGCCCTCACGGTATGACGGGACCTGCAGATCACTCGCGCCGGATAGTATCCGGGAGCATGAGCAAAAAGGAACTCCCTATGTCATCCGCCTGAAGATCCCCGATACGACGGAACTGATCGAGGCGAAGGACGGGATCCACGGTACCGTTCGTTTTGACGCAGCAACCCTGACCGATGCGATCCTGCTCAAGTCTGACGGATTCCCTACGTATCACCTGGCAAGCGTCGTCGACGATCACGAGCAGCACGTGACGCATGTGATCAGAGGGGAGGAGTGGCTTCCTTCGTTGCCTCTGCATACGCTGCTGTATGATTATTTCAAGTACCAGACCCCTCAATTTTACCATCTCCCGCTGATACTGAACCCCGACCGAAGCAAACTTTCGAAACGCCAGGGCCATGTATCCGTCGAATGGTATCTTGAGCAGGGGTATCTGAAGGAAGCGTTGATCAATTACGTTGCCTTCCTCGGTTGGAATCCTGGGGATGATCGCGAGATATTTTCGCTTGCGGAGCTCATCAAAAATTTCGAACTCGAACAGATCAATAAAGCCGGCGCGGTGTTCAGCAAGGACAAGCTCGACTGGTACAACGCATGGTACGTCAAAAATACCCTCGCACCGAAACCTCCGAAAGAGCTCGCACGCACCCTGGAACCGTTCTTGCCGGAACATACCGACGAGCGTCGTATCGGTGTTTTCAATCTTTTCTTTGAGCGCATACGAAACCTACGGGAGCTTGCGGAGCTGTCCGGTTTTCTGAGAGAACTGCCTGACTACGAACCGTCGCTTCTGATCTTCAAAAAAAGCACGACGGAGAAAACGAGCTCCGGGCTTGCCGCTGCTGAGCGCTACTTCCATGCTGAAGCAGAACCCTGGACAGCCATCACACTCGAACTCGGACTGAAAAAAATAACCGAAGAACACGGACTCTCGTTCGGCGACGTGTTCTGGCCTGTCCGCGTGGCCTTGTCAGGTCTTGCGGCGAGCCCGTCCCCGACTGATCTGGCAGCCTACCTCGGCAAAAAGGAAACGGTTGTCCGCATCGGAAGAGCCGTAAAGATGCTTGAACGAGCTGAGTGAAATATTGTTCGGTGTCAGCAGGTATGGTATACTAGAGACCTATGGGTGAAGCAGTGCGAAACACAAAAATAAAAAAAGAGGCCCCAATTAGCAAAAAACTGAATTTCCGGCTTTCAATTGGGCTGGTTTTTTTGCTAGCCGCCCCGGGCGTTTTTGCCGCCGCAGACTTCAACCTCAACGCCAACTATAACCAGGAAATTTGGGAGCTTAATCAGCAGATCAACGACAAACGCAAGGAAGCTCAAGACCTTCGCAAGCAAGCCGACGTCTATCAAAAAAGTTTATCAAGCAAACGGCGTGAGATCTCATCGTTGAACTACCAAATATCCACCATAAACCAAACGATGACCAAGATCTCGCTCGAAAAAGAAGCGATCGAAGTTGACATCGAAAAACTCGGCCTTCAGATCCAGAACTCACAGCTCAAAATTCAAGCAACCGAGGAGAACATGGCTGAGCAAAAAGACCGGCTCGCCGAGCTTATCAGAACGCTTTATCAGAATGACAAGCAAAATAATCTTTTGGTGATACTTGCGACCAACAATACGTTCAGTGAATATCTTACACAGATACAAAGTTTACAAAACCTGCAAGGAACGGTTCTCAACGGTCTCGACTCCTTGGGAGAGCTGAAAGTTGCCCTCGTCGACGAGCAGAAACAATTGGACGACAACAGAACCTCTCTTACCGACTTGCACGGGGAACTAGACGCGAAAAGTGACTCGCTACAGGAACAGCGTAACGTTAAATTCAGCCTTATCGACGAAACCAAGGGACAAGAAAGCAAATACCAGGAACTGATCAACCAGCTCAAGGGCGAGCAGGACCGCATCAATAACGATATTGTAAGCCTTGAACAGGTTGCCCGCGAAAAACTGAACAGGCAATTACAGAGTGGCGCCAGGAAAGATCTTGGTTCAGGCCCCATGACCTGGCCGATACCCGGGCGAACCATTACTGCATTTTTCCACGATCCAGATTACCCCTACCGCAATATTTTCGAGCACCCGGCGATCGATGTCCGCTCGCCGCAAGGGAGTCCTATCTATGCTGCGGCCTCAGGGTATGTGGCACGCGCCAAGGACGCCGGTATGGGCTACAGCTATATTATGCTTCTCCATGACAATGGCATCTCGACCGTCTATGGCCATGTCAGCGGTATCAACGTGACCGAAGGCTCATTCGTGACGCAAGGACAGATCATAGGACTGACCGGCGGAAAACCCGGTACTCCAGGAGCAGGTCCCTTGACCACCGGCCCGCATCTGCATTTTGAAGTTCGTCTGAACGGCATTCCGGTCAATCCACTCAACTACTTACCGCAATAGCTCCACTGCAATAAAAAAGCAGGACCCGAGGTCTTGACCTCAGGTCCAATTGGAGTTTCGTTTGTCGCTAGTTGATGGCGTCTCTTGCCCGAGCCCATACCGGGCTTGAATGATCCACAGCCGCAACAAACTCGTACGGGAGTACCTTTCCGCGCGCGATCATAGCGCCTTCAACCAGGGCTCTGATCGCAGACTCGCCAAGCTCGACGAGTTGTTTCAGTTCCTTTGTCTTGAACACCCAGAAATCATGTGAATCAAGACATCCGCAGCCGTTTGCTCCCGCGTACTCCAGGATCTTTTGCACGTAGAGGGCCCGATCCGTCATCGCCTTCCCTCCTAATGTATGAGGTACGTTTATAGATATTAATAGTATATCATTAACAGCATAATATGTCAAGTGTTAATAAATCACCATTTACGCGATACCGAAACTAGCATAAAATTGACCAATGCATAAACGTCTCAACTACCCTTTCATGCTGGCTCTGATCATAATCACCGGGGTCGGTTTTTTTGTCATAACGTACGCCCAGCAGGTGATCGCAGAAATAGAGGAATATGACCTGGCTATGAGCCAGCATTTTGCTATTGATCCGCCGAAAAAACCGGAAGCAATTGTCGCGAAGGGATTATACCTGACCGCCTTTTCCGCTGCCAACCCGAAGAAACGGGCAGAGATCATTGATCTCACTAAACGCACCGAACTCAATGCTGTGGTGATCGACATTAAAGATTACAGCGGCTATGTGCTCTATGACAGCATGCTGCCCCTCGTGGATGAGTTGAATACGGACCGCGATACGCTCAAGAACATTAGAACGATCGTGAAGGAATTCAAGGACGCAGGCATGTACGTCATCGCGCGGCAGACCGTGTTCCAGGATCCGGTCCTTGCAAGGGCAAATCCGGAGTGGGCCATACGCACGGCAGACGGATCGCTCTGGCGCGACTACAAAGGGCTTTCGTGGGTGGACCCTACGAAAGAGGAGGTCTGGCGGTACAATATGAACATCGCCAAAGAGGCAATAAGCTATGGATTCGATGAAATAAACTTTGATTATATCCGATTCCCCAGTGACGGAAATATTCGCACGGCAGTCTACGCAAACGTGCAGGAAAGCAAGGAAAAAACCATACGGACTTTCAATCAGTATGTGCGCAAACAGCTCCGCAACCAGCCAGCCTACACCTCCTTTGATCTTTTCGGATTGACGCTTGAGGCCAAAAATTTTGATCTGAACATCGGCCAGCGCCTCGATACGGCAAAGGACGCCGTTGATTATATTTATCCGATGACCTATCCTTCACATTATCCGCCCGGTCATCTGTCCTACCAGAACCCCGCAGACTTCCCCTACGAAGTCGTGCATAATGGTTTAGTGAAAGCGGAACCGACCATGGCGCTCTCGCGGACCAAGCTGAGGCCCTGGATACAGGCCTTCGATCTGGGAGCGGTCTATGATGGAACAAAAATACGGGCACAGATCAAAGCAGCCGAAGAATCGCCGTTGACCAGCGGGTGGATGCTCTGGAACGCGTCAAATCGGTATAGCACCGCAGGGCTTTTGCCTGAAAATAATTAACGCACGTCACTATGTTCAAACCACAATACATAGCCATCGCAGCGATCATTTTGGCCCTGATCGTTATCGGCCTGCTCTTTATGCCCAAAAAAGCATTAACGCCGACCACTATGAAAGACCTTACGATAGAAACCCTTATACCCGGGACCGGGCCAGAAGCACAGAATGGAGATGCGGTTTCCGTGCACTATACCGGAATGCTGACCGACGGAAAGACCTTCGATTCAAGTCTCGACAGAGGGACACCATTCACCTTTACGCTCGGTGCAGGCGAAGTGATCGCCGGCTGGGATCAGGGCGTGCTCGGCATGAAAAAAGGCGAAAAACGAAAACTAACCATTGGACCGGCTCTCGCGTATGGTGCGAGCGGCTACCCGCCCGTCATACCTCCGCAGGCGACATTACTATTCGAAATTGAGCTTCTCGACATTAAATAGCCTTATTTTAGCTGTAAAGTTATCCACAGCAACAGATGCCTAGGAAGGATGATTATTTGAGCTGGTCTTGCTGGTCAATAAAATTAATCTAATTTTAGCTAAAAAACTTCATATTGACCGCTGCAGAAGTCAGTGATAAGGTATGTGGTACCGGAAGAGTTGTTGAAGGTGAAACCGGACATGCAGTGATCCGTTGAGGGTCACACCAATAAAGCCGGGGTCAAACCCGACACCATTGGACGCAAGTCCGAAACACACTCCAGCCGAAAGGAACCAAAGTCGCGGCGCAAGTCGCAACCAAGATGCCTCTCAGCAGGAGTACACACCAACATCATCTCATTCGGGACCAGGCCGTGTCGCGAGACCCGGCCTTTTCCTATCTCAAAGGTTTTATGGGTTGACCCCGTTAGAGGTTTCAAGTCCTCCAAAATGACTACAGTACGAGTATGGCACTTGTCCCATCGATCTCAGATTATCTATTGCTAACCTCTAACGGGGTTGACAAAAAAAGAGGGTATAGTACCATAGTTGCCGGATAGTCGGAAGGCTCTTGAACATCACGACTTGACATGTGGCAGCATTGCTCCAACTTGGGAAAGCCACTTCCCTGCTCAACAAGAGCCGAGGATCTACCGTCTCGGCGGATTGACAAACTACCCGCTACACGCGGGGGACAACCACAAGAGGCAAAAGATGCCTCAGGACCTGACCCTTCCGACATCCAAGGCAGGAGAACCCGAAGGGTTCTCCTGCCGCCACCATTTTCTCCAGCACAGGCGCTATGCCTGTTTTTGTTTATGCAGGGTATTGACCCCGTTAGACGAAGCGTCAAGCTACATGTTTGTAGAAAAACTCTTTGAAATAGTATGGGTATTTTTTGGCAATCGCGCTGTCTTGATTCTTTGTCTAACGGGGTCAACCCAGCACCACTTTTACTCCCAACAATTCAATGAGTATTCACAAAGTAGCTTGAATAAACTATTTCCGTAACCTCAACAGTGACGGTAAAAGTGGTGCTGGGTTGACCATATTGAAAATTAGGAGCTACACTTGCAATAGCAGTTGGTCCGGGACCTACCTGCGGCCAATTCCACGGCCTTGTGCACGGCGCTACCCGAGAGCTTACCGTGCTCAGCCCGGACCCGAGGCAGCAGGGTCCCGCAGACCTGCTGCCTCACCTCTTTTCCCGCGCACCAGTCCGGCGCGGCCGCACTGGTGCGGGGTTTCGCTCCACGCAATCACGTCGGAAAAGAGGCCGCAGTTATCAACCTCGTTACCCGGCACTGCGGGGTAACGAGGGCAAGCCGTGGAGCTTCACTTTCAAATTCTTCTGCCTGGGGCAAAGAGCGGAATATTCAATCGTTTCCGTTTTGACTCTCCCTTGAAAAGCTCGCTGCGCCGCACCGGTACGTCACCTCTATCTCCCAAATGCTGTACAAATTTCTGCGCAGCGAAGCTCGAGCCCAGAAAAACCGTGTGCTTCCCGTACCATCGTCCCAATTGATCTATGCTATCGTAGAGCTTCTGCATTTTTTCTATCTGAATACTTTGACCGAACAGATCAGGCTGCCGCACCGTATCCTCAGTAAGATTGCAGAGCACAACGCCGGTCTGGCGATAGGGGACACTGGGACGATATAACCGGTCAAAAACTTGTTCAAGCGCATGCACGATATCGTGCGCGAAGGCGCTCGGCCGCGATAACCGTACCTCAACGCCGCGGCTTTCGAATTGCTGCGTGCGCAAAAAGAACATAACGTCACGCGTTGCCTGATGGTAGCGCCGTATTTTGATGCATGCGCTCTCTATATTCTTCGAAAGTTGCGCAAAGACAAACTGCCGGTCAGTGGACGGGGGAGTGAAGGTCTTGAATTTCTGCACCGAGTATTGAAATCCGCGCTCTTCAAGTGCTAACGGCATGACTGATCTGCCGTTCAGCTCATGCCAGATCTCATAAAACGGTTTTGAGAAATTTTTATGCACCCACATCTCTGGCCTCTGGGCAAACTGCAAGGCTGTGCGCACGCCGAACTTCGCAAGCAGCGCCTCTGTCTGCGGGCCGATGCCCCAGACATGCCCTACAGGGAGCTTACCCAGGAAATTCATTATTTCTCTCATGCGAATCACGGTGAGACCATACGGCTTTTTCCATTTCGAAGCTATCTTGGCAAGGACTTTAGTCGGGGCAAGGCCCACTGAAAAAGTAAAATCCAATTCACGTAACAGTTCTTTTTGAATAGCCTCGGCTATTTGCGGATACGACATGTGCAGAGGACGGCGCATGCCGGTAATGTCGGCAAAGCACTCATCAATGCCATACTCTTCCACATCGCTCGTGTAGCGCCGGACAATTTCAAAAAAACGCTTCGAGAGCAAACTATACGTCTCGTAATCCGACGGGAGGATAATGGCGTCAGGGCAAATTTTTTTGATCTCCGAAAGCATCATGGCACGCGTCACGCCCATGGCTTTTGCTTCATAGCTCATGCTCGCCGCGATCCCTCGTTCTTTGCCGGTGATGACCGGCTTGCCTTTGAGTTCCGGATGGAGAGACTGCTCGCACGACGCGAAAAAAGCATCTCCGTCGATGTGGAGGATTGCGTGGGGAAATGAGCTATGTGCACCGAAGGGCATATTCGCTTCGCTCAAGTTAAAAATTTAAAGTGAAAATTACGGATTGTCATTGCGAGGAAGGAGCGAAACGACTGACGAAGCAATCCCGATGAGATAGTGAAAAACAAATTAGCATTACGGCTACTCATCGGGATTGCCACGCCTCTCCGCCCAGGGCGGATCGGCTCGCAATGACAGATGGACAAAACTCGCATGATATGGTAATAAAAAGTGTTCTTTTACAAGCGATGCTGGAACAAGACCATACCGGTTTTGTACTGGTGCCGCACCATTCATAAAGGAGATGTGCGATGCCAAAGTCGCATGTCGCTGTCTGGGGACCGGA
>JACQKJ010000004.1 GCA_016204595.1 Candidatus Komeilibacteria bacterium
CTTATAACTGTATCCGAAGCGTCTCATTATTGACCACTATTTCCATAGCGTCATCAGAGAGCGCTTCTGAATATGTCCATCGAGCGGTCGACGTCTGCTTGCTCAACTGCTCAGCATATTTCTCAATAACCTGGGTTTTCAAAAACTCGCTTGCGGTATGGAACGAAGCAGCCACGATATCCTGCGGTTTCAATCCTTTTTCCTTGCGAAGCGAGTTGGTCATGCGCACCAGTTCGCGCAACGCGCCTTCTGCCTTGAGTTCATCGGTCAGCACAGTATGGAATGCAACCGTTTTTGCTTCGTCGGTAACAATACCATCTCCAATACTGATCTTTTCCACAACCACGATCTTTTTTACATTCACTTCATCCGCAATGATATCTAATATTTCTTTTGGTAAATTACGTATGGTAATTTCCAATATAGAGAGCGGCTGACGTACTTTGACGCCGACAGATGCACGAAGAGCATGTGCTTTGGTTACTGTCGCCTGCGCTTCAGCCATTTTCAGTATCAATTTTTCATCTACAGTACTTCGCTTCGGCCAGCTCGTAAGATGCACCGATGTCTCCTCCATACCGACCGATTTCCATATATGTTCGGCCGCGAACGGTATGAACGGAGCTGCCAGTTTCGCTGCAGTCGCAAGCACATACTTGAGCGTGCTTACCGCATCACCGCGCTGCACTGTATCCTTGAAACGATCACGACTCCGTCGTACGTACCAGGTCGAAAGATCCTGAACGAAAACAATCAGCCGCCTGGTGGCCTGCACGGTATCATACGTGTCCATATCGTGTGTTATCATTTTCACGAGCTGATGCAGCCGGGTAATAATCCATTTATCCAGAATATGATTACTTTCTTTCTCATCCGCGCCAGATGAACCAGCATACAACTCATAGAAACTCACCACATTGTACAGCGTGTTAATGACCTTATTGTAAACCTCTTTAACGTCTTTCTCGCTGAAGTTAAGATTTTCACCCTGCATCACCACCGAATTCATCAGATAGAACCGCAACGCATCGGAACCGTATTCGTTTATGATCTTCCACGGATCGGGATAATTCATACGCGACTTCGACATCTTGTCGCCTTTTTCGTTCATAATGGTGCCGGTGGTCACGACGTTCTTGAATGCGATATCATCGAACAAAATGGCGGACACGACGTGCATGTAATAGAACCACGCGCGTGTCTGGGCTATATATTCTGCGATATATTTACCCTCGCCTTTCTGACGGCGCTTGAACTCTGCCTCGTTCTCGAACGGATAATGGTATTCAGCGAACGGCATGGAACCGGATTCAACCCAGCAGTCAATGACCTCCGGGATCCGATGCATCACTCCTCCGCATTTCGGGCATTTCAAAATGACCTTATCAATGACGTGCTTATGCAGATCGATGTCATTCGGGCTCTCACGTGCATACACTTCGCTGAAATTCGTTGCGAGTTTTTTCAGTTCGGCAATGCTGCCAACGCACACCGTCTCGCCGCATTTCTCATCATCGCATTTCCAGAACGGCAAGGCCGTTGCCCAGTACCGGTTGCGAGAGATGTTCCAGTCAGGAGCCGTTTCCAAATTATTGAGGAACCTGCCGTGCTTCAGATGTTCCGGATACCAGTTTACTTTTTCATTCAGCTTGATGAGTTTGTCCTTCACTTTCTGGATGTTCACGAACCACGCAGTGATGGCATTATAGAACAGCGGTGCCTCGCATCGCCAGCAATGCGGATATGCGTGCGTGAACGCTTCTTGCTTCAGAAGCAACCCCCGCTGCTGCAGATCAAGGATCACGATCTCGTCGCCCTCTTTGAAGCTCATTTCCTGCACCAGTTTCGGAGCCTTATCATTGAACTTTCCCTGCGTGTTCAAAAGCGGCACCATAGGCAGGTCAAGCTTCACGCCAAGATTGTAATCGTCCTCGCCGTAGATGACTGCCGTATGCACCACGCCGGTGCCGTCCTCGGTGGTCACGAAATCAGCAGTTGCAACGTAATGAGATCTTTTACCGGTCGCTTTGACGGCGGGGATCTCGTACAGCGGTTCGTATCGCAGACCTCTTAATGCTTTACCCTCCACTTCATGCAGGATCTCATATGCATCGCCAAGCACGGGTTCGAGCCTGTCTTTCGCAAGGATATAGAACTCATCCTTGTCGGCCGGTTCTCTTTTCTTGTTCTTCACGACCACATACGTGATGTGCTCGCCGACAGCCAGCGCCACGTTCCCCGGCAAGGTCCACGGCGTCGTGGTCCAGGCAAGAAGGTAACTCGAAGCATCGCTCGTCCATCCGCCGATCTTCTGCCCCGGATGCAATTTGAATTTGACCGTCACCGTGATCTCGGTGACATCGTGGTAACTGTTGTCCATCGCGACTTCGAACTTAGATACCGGCGTTTCACATCGCGGGCAATACAAAAGGACCTTACGGCCTTCATAGACGAGCCCTTTATCCCAAAAATTTTTCAACGCCCACCAGATCGACTCCATATAGGTCGTATCCATGGTCTTATAGGAGTTATCGAACTCGATCCAGCGGCCGATGCGATCAACCATCTCTTTCCACTGTGCAGTGTAGGTCAAGACCTCGCTCCGGCAGGTTTCATTGAATGTGTCGACGCTCAATGTTTCGATCTGTTTTTTGCCGGAAATCTTGAGCTTCTGTTCCACCAGATTCTCGATGGGCAGCCCGTGACAATCCCAGCCCCAGCGCCTGCGCACATGGTAGCCCTTCATGGTCCAGTAGCGCGGTACCACGTCCTTGATGACCGACGACAAAATATGGCCATAGTGCGGGAGCCCAGTGGCGAACGGCGGACCATCATAAAAAACGTAATCCCCCTCCGGGGACTCTTTATCCAGCGACTTCTGGAAAATATTCTCCTTTTTCCAAAAAGCCAATATTTCTTCTTCTTTTTTGGGTATGTTCAGCATAGTATCAGAGTGTATCTTACCTGATAAATCGGGACTTTTCAATCGCTAGTCATCGCGAGCGCGGCGGCCTGCAGGCCGCCGTGCGTGGCGATCCAGATGAGTGGTCGAGAGCTAAATCGGGATTGCTTCGCTTCACTCGCAATGACGAAACATTGACCCCGTTAGAAGTCCCGTATGACAATTACCTGTATAGGATACTATGTCCCTTCATAAGAAACACTATCTTGCATAAAAATTTGGAGTGGGACTTCTAACGGGGTTGACAAACTCTTACTAAAATGATACTTTCAACCATCGCCAATTCTGGCTTTGTTCTCTGAAATCAAAGGCTACTTGGAGGTTGCCATGGGACCCATGACAGCAAGCCTTTACGCCGTGCTCATGATCTTCGCCTACTATGGCCAAATTTCGAAGCTCATACGGACGCGAAACTCCGACGGACTTTCACTTCAGCACTTTACGCTGGCGTGGATCGCTGTGGGGCTTCGCATCTCGACCGTCGGGATGTTGATCTTCGAGACCAGGAGCATGACCGCAGTGGCCCTTGCCATAGCGGAAACAGTCGTCTTCTTCGGTCTTCTGGTTATCATCCTGTTAACCAGGCGTTACCGCCGACAGCAAAGGAGGAGGTCATGAAACTGATCATCAACTGGCATGACATGGTAATGGTCAAGCTGACTCCGAAGGGCCGCGAATATTTCGGAGCTTTTCATCCGCCAGAGCCAATCGACCGATCAGGCCGGGTGGAAATGTCTTTTTTTCGCCTCATGGTGATCTTCGGTCGAGGACTTACCGAGGGTCCTCTCTGGTCACCCTTTGTTGGAGGAATTCATCTGGATGTGCCGCCTCCGAAAAAGAGGCGAAAGCCCTCAAATCCGCGCCGCAGGAGACCGAAATGAAGCGCTACACTGTCTCCCGGGAGCATGACGAGTTCGAAATGTGCCAGATCGCTTTCTACATCGACGGCACTCCCGGCATCCAGATCGTCAAGATCGTAAACGAAGATCGGGTCATTGCCGATCTGACGGACGACGCGGTGCAGTGGATCCGAAAATTCTTCCCCGCGTTCACCGTACAACCTTTCACGGAGGTCGTATGAGACGCTATGTGCTCCGATTGAACAGCTCCGAACAGACCATCAACAGTTTGCTCTCGAAGTACCTCGAGGTCGTGAGCATCCTCGATATCAACCCGAATGTGGGTCACGCGATCGTCCACATGCGTGAGGAGACCGCGGATCGCATGAGGCGAGATAATCCTCTGCTCGCTGTCGAGGAGTACGTGCAGTACCATCCGCTCCAAGGCCACAAGTAAGGAGCGCCTAACGGTGCCCAACTCGCGTACCAAAGACCCGGCGAGTCAATAAATAATCGGGTCTTGCTTTTTTTTAAAAAAAATAACAAAAAAGAACCCTTTGCATCCTCCTTCGCTCCACGCAAAACTCGGAGCTACGGAGGACAGGTGGTCGGGTCAAAATCAAAAAGAGCCCTGTGCATCCCCCTTCGTCCCGCTCCGCAGGACTACGGAGGGACAAGTGGTCAGGTCGAAACCAAAAAAGACCGGGAAGCATGGATCCGGTCTTTTTTGCGGGCGCTTAAAACAGCAGGGAATATACCTGCCGCCACATGCTCTTCTGCTGTTTCCTGACTTTCGGTAAATAAAACTTATTGCGGCCTACGGACACTGCGAACAAATGCGCCTTTTTAATTTTTGTCTTGAACGGGCTGATCATAGTCTTTTTTTTATTTCCTGGATGGAGAGCCGCTTGACGTTCTGCAGCTCGTCGATGCGAGCGAGCTTCGCAAGCGTGCGGTCACGATGATACAATCGATACCCGCCGATGCTGCGGGCATCTTCGGGCAGCAATCCCTCCCGGGTGTAAAAGTTAATGGTCGAAGGCAATATCCGGTACTCCTGAGCTATTTCCCCTATTTTTGCCAATGCCAGCTTTTTTGCTTCCTTTGCCGAAAGAATACGAAGACCGGCAGTGTATTTTTTATTTTTGTTTTTCATAGGCCAAGGGCCTACTGTTTAAGGTCCCCTCCCCGATTTATGCACCTCGCAAGCGTCATATAAGACATCTTTTTGTGCGGGGTGTCGCGCCCTACAGTGTCGGCATACGGATGCCAGTTGTGCACAGGGCGCTCCACAGGGGTATGTCCGAAGATAAGTATAAACCATAAAGTAAAAAGTGTCAAGTAATACTTTATACTTCATTGTTAATATAATTAACAATAACAAAACCGCCGCCCCGACCGAAGTCGGGGCGGCGGCAACGTTACAAAGTATTTCTCTATTTCGCCTCCAGGCGAACTCGTATCTGCTGCAGTATCTGTGACTGTTCGGTCAAATCTTCTACAACTACGATCTGGCTTCGGTTGATCCGGATGGTATTGCTGGGTGCGTACGGCTCGTCTCCTTTCATGACCAGTTGCTGTTGCGGGACTGTGGACGTAACACCACCCTCTTCTGTCGGAGGAATCGTCCGATCAATTGTCTGAATGTAGAAAACATTGGAAAGCACCAGATTACTCGCGTCTTCCGATTGGATAGTACCGAAATACACCTGGCCGGTATTCAAAAAAACAGCGTGATACTTCTGCGGGTTTGCTGTTCGAGGCTTACTCACTGCATAGCCCGCATATCCGGCAAGTGATGCGAGCACGAGCGTCAGCACCAGCCCGCGGATAAAATTGTTACTTTGCTTCTGACGATGCGGCAGCATTGAAGCATCGCCAAAATCGGGAAGCGAATTTGATACGGGCGTCTGCATAGAAACAGAGCTGCTGCGCGCAGCGCGGCTCTGTGTTTTTTTTATCGGTTTTATGTCTTCCATGTGAATTAGTATACCGTATCTTTAGCTTTTGTAAATAGTAACGTCCGTCAGGCGATCACATTTGCTCGGGCGATGCGATACCCAGCACGGAAAACACGTCTCCCAACACGTACTTATACGCATGCACAAGGGCTAGTCGCCGCGCGCGGATGTTGCCCTCGGATTTCAGCACCGGACATGCTTCATAGAATCCGTTGAACGCGTCCGCAAGCGAGAATGCGTACGTCGAGATGCGGCTGACGTTCAGATCATCCGCAACCTGTTCCAGAACAATAGGCCACTGGAATAACCGCGCGAGCAAACGATGCTCCGCCGGTTCCAGTTCCACATGTTTGGGCATCGGAAATTTCTTTTCTCCGGATTTTGCCAGAATGCCTGCGGCGCGCGCATGCGCATACTGGATATAGGGACCGGTGTTGCCCTCGAGCGACAGCGCTTCATCAAAATCAAATACGATCTCGGTCTGCGGATTGTACCGAAGCATGAAATATTTAAGGGCTCCGACCGCCACCTCCTCTGCCGTAGCCCGTGCGACGTCGCGTTCGCTTTTCACCGCATACTTCTGCTCTTCTACCAAACGCTTGAGCTGCGTAAGCACAGCATCTACCTTAACGCCTAACCCTTTACGGCCCGACATTGACTGTGAACGCTTATTGTCGCCGATGTCCGCGCCAAGAGTTGTAGCTGTTTTCTGCGACAATGACACGACATTATAGGACACATGGCGGAACTTTTCCGCCTCCTCGACAAATCCCAAGGATTCCAAGGCAAGCTGTACCATCGCCTGCGGGTATGACTGCCGCACATCAATGACATTGTATACACGGTCCGCATGGCCGTACTTCGAGCTTTTCGTACCTTCCTTTGAGGTCGTCGCAAGTTTCGTTTCCTGAGGCGCTTTCTTCCAGTCGCTATACAGAAAGTCCTTGCCAAGCAAATTGAATTTCCACAAATGGTACGCGATATCTTTACCCGTATACGTAATCGTGCCGTCGGTTTTGACCAGGATCTTATCCGGGCTATGCTCGTCATCGACCTGCTCCTCTCCTGTTTTCAGAACCCAGCAACCCGCGTTTGTGCCGGATGTTTCTTTCACGACATGCGGCGATTTTTGCAATATGGCGAAGGTGTGTTCCCAAAACTTGAATCCGAGAATATCGCTCTCCCAGACCAAGAGATCGTACGCAATGGAAAAATCCGCCATTGAGCGCAAATGGTCGTTCACGATCCGCGTCGCAAGCTCTTTGACCGCACGGGCGGTCGCGGATGACCGATCCTCGATCGCATGCAGCACCTTCGTCCTTTTCTCAAGCAATGAAGGGTCTTTTTCGTATTGCCGGTTGATAGCCGCATACACCCGCCAGCAAAAATGATCGTACTTTTCGCCTGGCTCCTGTTTCAAACCAAGCTCTTGAAAACCGAGATACGTATCCGCAACCTGTACACCCGTATCATCGACATAGTACTGCACTTCCGTCGCAAATCCGACCCGCTGCAAAACACGCGTAATAACATCACCCAACACCGCGTTGCGTAAATGCCCGATATGCATTGCCTTGTTCGGATTTACATCCGTGTGCTCGATGACGATCTTCTCCTTTTTTTTCTTCGCGCCCTTCTTTTTCTGTAGTGCAGGCAACCGCGAAACCAAAAAATCATCTTTAAAGAAAAAATTGATAAATCCCGGTGTGGCAACTTTGATCGTGAAGTCGTTTTGTTTCGCAAGGTTCTGTACGATCTCCTCTGCAATTGCCATGGGAGATCGCTTCAAAAACTTCCCTAATGATAGGGCGATGTTCGTAGCCGCGTCACCGTGCTCCGGTAGGTTCGGTTCTGTAACCGAAAAACCTGGATGAGATCCGTCCGGCACGAGCCGTTCGGCTTCGCGGGCAAGCAGCTCCTCTAACTTAGTGAAAAGGCTTTCAGTCATAGCCACAGTATAGAGGGTCTGGCGCGTAAATTCAAATAGAAAAAGAAAATCCCGTGCCGAGGCGAGGTGCCAGGGCACGGGATCGAAGGACAAAAGCCAAAGGGTCTAAGGAGACCCGAGGGCTTGAGTCCAGAGGACTGAGCTACTTGTCCCGTTAGAGATGAATCTCTAACGGGACTTGCGGACGCCCGCGAACCACCAATCGTCAACCCAGACGCCGACGCTGCGGTTGACGTCCACGCGGC
>JACQKJ010000013.1 GCA_016204595.1 Candidatus Komeilibacteria bacterium
GTCGTACATCGTCATCACTGCCCCCAAGATTTCCAAATTAGGATTTACATGTTGCTTGATGAGGTCGATGGTCGTGAGCTGCTGCCCCAAGCCTTCAAGCGCGTAGTATTCGCACTGCACCGGAATGAGCACTTCTCGGGCAGCGGCAAGGCTGTTGATGGTCAGAAGGCCCAAGGACGGCGGATTATCGATAAGAATAAAATCATAGAACGTATCGACGTCTTTCAAATTCTCGCGCAGCACATACTCGCGCTCCGGATGATTGACGAGCTCCACCGAAGCACCGGCAAGGTCCGGTGTCGAAGGGGCCACGTGCAGATTTTCCTCGACAATCCTGACGACATCACGCAAAGGCAGATTCGGGTCGATCAACACCTCGTAGATACCCCTCGTCAATTCCTTATAATTGATGCCCAGGCCTACAGATGCGTTACCCTGCGGATCGATATCGATCAAGAGCACCCGGTAGCCGGATTCCGCCAAATACGAAGCAAGATTGACCGCGGTCGTGGTCTTACCGACCCCTCCTTTTTGATTCACGATGGAAATTATACGAGCCATTGCAGCATAAGTATATCAAAGAATCGCCTCCAAAGCACTGCAATAGAACTGTGGAGCTTCGTAAGCTCACATGCTATACTTACGTGAATGGATCAGCAACCACCGCCGTCCGATATTTTCGCACGCCACATCATACGAAAAATGTGGTGGGAAAGCATTGTCTTTGGATTACTGCTCTTCTCGGCTTTTGTCATACTCACCTCTGTGCTGGACGGTGGATTGCATCTTCTAACCATCAGCAAGGCGCTCGCCGGCGCTTCGGCCCTGCTCATCGGCTCGTCATTCGCCCTGAGCGGTTTTTGTTATTACTTTGATTTTTTGGATACCAAGATCGCGTACCGCAAATACCTGGGCTTGGTCGGCTATTACTTCGCCCTGCTCTATTCCGTATCGCTCCTCGCGATCGATCCTGATCGGTATTTCTATGGTTTCTTCGAAAATTTTTTGTCGGCTGATATCCTTCTCGGATTGATCTCGATGACGTTCTTGACCTACATGGCGCTCATCTCAAAAGTATCCATAATGAAAAAAATGGGTCCGCACCGATGGCGCGTTGCATTGCGACTCGGATACGTAGCCTGGGTACTCCTCGTCGTTCGCGCGTATATCCTCGAACGCTATCTCTGGACAGCTTGGCTTTCGACATGGAACGGTTTCCCGCCGCCGCGGCTGTTACTGTCACTCTTTGTGGTGGCGGTCATTTTTTTCCGCATATCGATTTCCGTATCCAAATACGTCAGACGTTCCCGCGCGGCTAAACCGGTCGATGCCGCGCCCGACCAATCTCATACACTAACCTCTTAACCCTATGCACGATACGTTCCAACAAAAACTCTGGGGTCTCTTGCGTATTGCTTTTGGTTTCATTTTCTTCTGGGCGTTCGTTGATAAGCTCTTCGGCCTGGGCTTCGCAACGACAATGGAGAAAGCGTGGCTCAATGGCGGATCACCAACTCTTGGTTTTCTGAAACTGGCTTCCAAAGGCCCGCTCGCGCCGCTGTACCAAATCATAGCCGGAACCCCGCTTGTTGATTGGCTCTTCATGCTTGGCCTGCTGGGCATCGGTACCGCGCTCCTCCTGGGCATTGGCATGCGCATCGCCTGCTACAGCGGGGCTGTCCTCGTCATACTCATGTATACGGCGGTTCTGCCTCCGGCCAACAATCCCATTCTTGACGAGCACATTATCTACTTTTTCGTGTTTCTGCTCCTTGGCGCGTTCAACGCCGGCGACTATCTGGGCTTCGGCGTGCAATGGAAAAAAACCGGACTTGTCAAACAATACCCTTTCCTCGCATAACGGATGCTTTGTTCCGACTGCGAATGGCCATAGGCGCATAGGTCACCTGAAATACCATGCATCCCAAGGCTGTAGTAGGTAGCGTCTCACCATGTCCGACAAAACCGATGAGGAAATCGCTGCACACGTGCAACAAGGCGATGGAGAATCGTTCGGTTTGCTTATGGAGCGATACCAGCAAAAGATAACGCGATACGCCCGCAAATTTCTTTTTAAAAATGAAAGTGATATCGAGGATATCGTGCAGGAAGCGTTCATAAAAGCCTATACGAATATCAGGGGATTCGATGTAAAGCGGCGTTTCTCCCCGTGGATGTACCGCATCGCCCATAACGAGTTCATCAACGCCGCAAAGAAACGCGGACGCGAAAAAATAGCATACCTCGATCTCGATACTATCTTCCCGCAGCCCGTCTCCCCGGAAATGGCAGACGCCGAGGTGACTCGCACTGAAATGCGCGAGCTGCTCGAGCAATGCCTGGGACAGCTTGCGCCCAAGTACCGAGAGCCCTTGGTCCTCTACTACTTTGAAGGAATGGACTATAAGGAGCTATCCGACATTTTGCAGATACCGGTGTCGACGGTCGGCGTGCGCCTGACGCGAGGCAAGTCGATCATGAAAACACTGGTCACAAAAATTCAACACGATCATGCCCGAGAATAACCAACCAACAACCCTGCGCTCCGTTATTTTGGATGAGATAAAAAAAGGGCAGCTTCGGATGCGGCCGAAATGGCATTTTGTTCTCCGCAATTCTCTTTTGATAACCGGCGGCGTTATCCTGTTTCTGGTGCTTCTGTATCTGGTCAGTTTCGTCGCATTCGTGCTCCGGCAGAACGGCGTTTGGTTCGTGCCCATCTTCGGATTGCGCGGCTGGTTGGCATTTATGATCTCGCTGCCCTGGCTCCTGATCGGCTTATCGCTCGTCTTCATGGTCATCCTGGAACTCTTGGTGCGGCACTGTGCGTTCGCCTATCATCGGCCGCTGCTCTATTCGCTTCTGGGCATTATGTTGGTCGTTCTGGCCGGCAGTTTTCTGGTCAATCAGACAACGTTGCACTTACAGCTGGCACAATTTTCCGAAAAACATCCATTGCTTCTCACCGGCCCTTTTTATCGTGGATTCGGCCACGAACGGTTCAGAGATATCCATCCGGGACTCATCACGGGCACGACAACCAACGGGATTGTGATCCAAACGGAACGCGGCGAAACGCTGTACATCGGCATCACTCCGCACACACGCCTGCCGCTGGGTATGGATTTCACCGTAGGCGATGTCATCGTGGTCTTTGGTGACCGTGATGACGATTTGATCGAAGCATATGGCATACGCAGAGTTCCGATAGAGCCAATGATGCCCATGATGCGCCGCTACGCCCCGCGGTACTGAAATACTAAGACCAAGCCGTTGTAGTACTAGCTGCGGGGACCAAGGAAGCAACGGGGCCAAACGAGAGGATGGTGAGCTGCCCTTGGTCCTCATTGTTGGCCCCTGAAAGCAGACGAAAGAAAGAATGGTCTGCGTTGTAGTACTGAATTGCAGACGTGAATCCGAAGCCTGAATGCGTACTCTCCGCACCGGCGCAGCGGAAGCTGCTGCACCTAACTACTAACTGAAACGAAACATATGAAGAAAAAAATGTTAGTCTATGCGTTTGTGCCGGCAATGCTCGGCGTCGGGCTCTTTACGGTCAACATCGCCTCGGCGCACGGCTGGTTCAGCGGTTTCGGAACCTTGTCCGCCGATGAGATCGCCTCCCGCCAACAGGAGCGCTTCCAGCACGAAGCTGACATACTGGGAATAAGCGTTGACGAAGTAAAAAACGCATGGGCGCAAGGTAAGTCGCTTTGGGAACTTGCTGAAGAAAAAGGCATTACACAGGAGCAGATCCAGCAGCGCATGAAAGATGCATTCACCCAGCAAATGAAAACGCACATGCAGACGCTGGTTGACCAAGGCGTCATCACGCAGGCTCAAGCCGATGCCCGCCTGCAATTCATGCAGAACAACGCGCAGAATGGCAAACGCATGATGGGCATGGGCATGCGTTTCCATCGCGAATTAGGGTTCTGAGGATCAAGAAAAATGCAGAAGAGGCCGTTGGGCCTCTTCGTCCTATCCGGGAAGTTTGCATCGCAACGGATCACGGATATTCTTTGCGATGAAATAAATTGAAGCAAACAAAATAAGATTGCCGGCGATCATGAACTCTGCTCCGCGAAGCGGCAATGCTCCGAGAAAGGTTCCTGCGACCGACAGGCCGATAAGCGAGATAAGGATCACTGAACCGCACGCTG
The DNA here is from genome assembly GCA_016204595.1 of Candidatus Komeilibacteria bacterium. Lineage (GTDB taxonomy): Bacteria > Patescibacteriota > Patescibacteriia > UBA1558 > 2-01-FULL-52-15 > JACQKJ01. Next base: position 4,164 of record JACQKJ010000013.1, read on the forward strand.
CGCAGCCGACCCCCAGAAGCGCTACCGCGATACCGACAAAGCCCAGCCCCGCGGCGCGGTACTGCGCGACCCGGTGCGAAAGGAAGTAGGCGAGCAACGCCGCATACATGCCGATGCTGATAGCCAGAAGCAACGTCAAGAGCTGCGGCAGCAGGCCCGGTATCACCGAGAATGAAAAAAGCGTGTGAAAAAAGAATCGCAACCGTGTTGCCAGAGTAAAACCGGGGAAGGTCAGCGTGAATTTCAAAATAGACAGTTGCGGCAGCGCTGATGCAAACAGCAAGGCGCCGAACGTAACCCCTGCGGCGATGGCATAATAACGTCGCCGTCTCAAAACAGCGACGATGGTCGCAAGAATTGATGTGTGCGTCTGGGCATCCTGACGGTGCATGTTTAAACAATCTAACGAGCCTTTTGAGTGATTCAGACCGTGCCGTGAGCAATAAACGAAAGGTATCCGATGACTGCCGCTCCGATGAGAAACGAAAAAATAATCCGCTTCATAAAACGCTCCTTTGCGCGATCCTGAATTTCAGGGATCAGATCGGACGCGCCGAGATAAATGAAAATGCCTGCCGTGACCGCGAGCAGATAGGGCAGTTTCGTTTCAAAAAATCCGGCCGCATAAAAACCGATGACAGCTCCGGCGACCGCGAGCAGGGCTGACAACACGTTTACGATCGCGACCCGCTTCTTTGACCATCCGCTGTCGAGCAGGATCGAAAAATCGGCGATCTCCTGCGGCACTTCATGCGCGGCAATAGCAAGCGTTGTCGTAAGGCCCAAGGCGGGGTTGGCGACGTAGGAAATTGCGATAGCGATGCCGTCGAGAAAATTATGCAGACTGTCCCCCAGCACCACCAGATACGGAAGCGACGTCGCGTGCTCGCTGTGCTGGACAGCACCTTCTCCGTGTCGGTGCGCATAGCGCATGAAAAGCCGCTCAATGAGGAAAAAAGAAAAAAAACCGGCGAGGGCTGCTATAAAAACAGGGTGCGGCTCCTCCACAGATTCCACGGCTTCGGGCAAAATATCAAGGAATGAAACTCCCATAAAAGCGCCCGCGCCAAATGCAATCAGCGGGATAGTGATCTTTGATGCGATATCCGCTTTCCACAGAACAAGAAAGCCCCCCGTCAGGGAGAGTACACTCGCGATAAGTGTGTACCACAGCAACGTCGTCATAGAACAGCGAACATTTAGCTGCGTATCATCTTACCATGCTGCTGCGTCCGCGCAACGGCGCATGCGACGTGTTATCCTCCTCGATACTCGCCTTCGGGCCTGGGGACCGTATAGGGTATCGCTGCGGCCTCATGCACCCAC
>JACQKJ010000007.1 GCA_016204595.1 Candidatus Komeilibacteria bacterium
AATATATGTAAAGCGACATTATAATGTTATCAAAACACAATAATCCTGTAAAGCCCTTATGACCCCTATTCCATCCTTCTTACGCTACAAGCGCCTTCCAACGATCTTTTACACCGCCTAGTGGGCCTACAATACCTTCTACTGCTCCAATATCTTACGACAGTGTGCACATGCACAACAAATCAAAATTGATATTAAAGTATGCAGATACCTTAAAAATCAAAATTGCACGATCCGGTCTGGGAGATGCTTTGGGATACTTATTCTGCCTAGTAAGGTGCGGAGCTCATCGAATCCTGACGACAACCGCGCGCAGTTCAAAACTATCCCCGACTTACCTACGAGTTATTATCCTATGCGTCATAAAATATTCAGAATCCGAACCTGATATATTGTTTCGCACGCCCAAGTTGCGTATCGCCAAACTCTCCCTGTGCAACGATAATATCGGGAGTTATACCCTTTCCATTGATGCTCACGCCGTCAGGAGGGAGCCATTCGAACGTCGTGTATTTGAGGCCGGAACTGTCGGTAAAGTTAATAAGGTTTTGCCCTGTCCCCTTGCCGTAGGTTTTTGTACCGATAACGGTCGCTTGCTCGTGCGTGCGCAGCGCATCGGTAAATATCTCAGACGCAGAAGCCGTTTCGTCGTTTATCAGAATCACCGTCGGTACGTTCGGCATGGTCTTGCCGCCGGACGCAACATAGTTTACCTCCCGACCCGGGCGACGTTCGATATAAATGACCTGATCTTCCGTAAGCCAGTTGTCTGCGAGCTGTGCCGCTGAACCCGTAACCCCACCGATGTTATCGCGCATATCGACAATGACGCCCTGCGTCTGTGCGGTAATAAGCTGTTTGAAGAGAGGCTCGAATTGCGACATGAGATCGGCCGTGAAAAGGGATATCTTGAAGTACGCTATGTTTCCGTCGATCATCTCGCCCTCCGCTGACGGGACCTCAAATTTTTCACGCATTATCGTATACTCCTGGGTGATGCCGGTACTTGGCCGAAAAACGCGAAGCGTGACCGTGGTTCCTGCAGGACCCTTGATGCGGGAAACCGCGCTGTCGACGGATATGCCCTCGGTCGATTCGTCGTTTATCGCGAGTATCTGATCCTTTGCTCGAAGACCAGCTCGTTCGGCAGGTGTGTTTTTTAAGATGGATGCGATGTACAAACTCCGTTCACGCGCCTGTATCACAGCTCCTATCCCCTCTATAGAGGAACCACCAATGAAGTAACCCTGCTGCTGCTTATTTTTTTCGGGAGTATAAAATTCCGTATACGGATCCTGTGTTGCTTCGGCCATGCCTTTGAGCGATCCGTAAAATAGGTCGAGATCTGAAAACGAGTCGCTATACAGATGCTCCTGTCGGAGTATCTCAAACATGGTCGTGTACACTTCAGCATCAATTTTCTCATCAGTTTTGATCTCAGGAATCTCCGAAGGAGTTTTATCGAAGCCCAGCGCATCGGTTATTGGTATCGCGGCCAGATGAGCCGGGCTGATGTCAAAGGCAAGTTTTTTTGCTTGCTCAAAACCTGCTCGGCCATTTTTCAGTTCGTACCGCAGATGATCAATCGGGTCTATATACCACGCGGTTCCACCGGCATCGACCTGCAGAAGAATGGAGCCGGCAAAACGATCAATAAGACCAATAGATTCCGAATTCGCGGGCAAACCTGAGATCGGAATCTTGCTTAGATTTGCGGTTGTGATGCCGCCTCCCACTCGTGCCAGCAATTTTGAGAAGTCATCCGCACTGTCGATCCCAAACCGCTCACTTCCTTCCGGAGTGATATACCAATAGGGGCCCGATGCGCCCGACTCGACCACAAACATCCCTCCATATCTGGCACTCCCCTCCTCTGCCGCCTGGGTCTTTAAAGCTCCAAACGTTGCGACAGCGATCACGATAATGCTTATCCGAAACCACATACATGCACGCATACTTGATTTTCAGCTAATGATTAATGAAGGTAAGGGTAACATAGCCGCCTTCACAGAACAAGAACGGTTGACCCCGTTAGAAGTCCCGTATGACAACTGCTTGTATGAGATGCTGTGTATCGTCATAAGAAACAGCATCCTATAGGTAAATTTTGTATGGGACGTCTAACGGGGTTGACAGGACGCATAATACCCTGTACAACGATACGGTCGTCGTTCTTGACCAGAATTCACTTGGAGGCGGAAAACATGGATAGCTTCAAGCTTGAAAAAACGATGAGGAGAATCCTCATCGTAAGCATTGCGTGTTTGATCGTCCTCGTATTCTTCCTTGCCGGCAGAGCCTGGACGCTCAATCGCCAGAACGGGCCGCCAAACAAGGACGATCCGATCCAGCCGGTGCGTCCGAAACAGCAAGAGCGCGATCCAGATAAAGATCTGTCAATCGCCCGATGTTTCAAAAACAGCACTGACAAACGAGACCGACTCTACGCCGGTCTCGTTCAATTTTAATTATAGGTTCGGCAGGCTTATGAATGAGTCTGCAATGCGACCAACGATAAAACCGATACCCGCAGCCGTGCTCGCAAGCAAGAACATCTCAAGTCCTGCTTTGAGCCATCGCTGCTTTGTAAAACGCGTCGTGAACACTCCCAGCATGAAAAGCCCTGAAAGAGTAATGCCGATCGATATAGGAAATGCGAGGGAAACATGGAAAAACAAATACGGAAGCACCGGGATACTGCCGCCAGCGACATACGAAATGAACATTATCAGACCGTCACGGAACGGATTTCCGAGAGCATCAGGTATGACCCGCAGCTCACGGTATGCCATTTCCTTCAAAAAAAGCTTTCCACTTTTCGACGCTGCCGCAGCCATCTGGCCCGAAAGATCTGCGGGCCATCCATCCTTACGATACATGTCCGCAAGCTCTATCTCTTCTTCCCTCGGCATTTCGCGAAGCTCAGTACGTTCCTCATCGAGCATCCGCTCCTCAAGCTGCTTGGAGGACTTACTCGAAAGATAGCTGCCGACGCCCATAGAGATAGATTCGACGCAAACGATCACGACACCTGCCAATAACACAATTGACCCATTCTCGGTGCCGGCGGCAATTCCAGTCAATGCCCCAAGCGTTGAGACCATGCCATCCTCCGCTCCAAAGACGATTTCCTTGATGCTTTCGGTCAGCGCAGACTGGTTATGATGAATAAACGATGATCTCTTGTGAATATCCATGAATCGGCTTTATGGTAGCACGGCATGCAGGGGGACGCAATTCTACTTTATATACAGACTTTCATCGAATCGAAGATCGACATACTCACGCGGCTGTTTCAGCGACGTGTCGGCAAGAAATAATTCCAACCGCACCAGTTGCTTGGCAGTGTCCTCGGTCGGATCGAAAAATACGCGAAAACCCTTATCCGTCGAAAGGATTATGATTGCCGTATCATCCGTATAGTGAAACTTCTCTATCACGATACCAGGCAGATCGTGCTCCCATTGCTTCTTGATCGCGGTGATGCGCTCAAGATACTCACGCGTGATAGGCCCGCTCCGATCGGATCGCTCATCGGCTATCACCGATTGCCGTTCACGCGGAGCATCAACGGCGCCGATGGCAGTACCGGACGTATCAAGCTCAATGTAGTTCTCAGGCGTTTGCACAACAAAAGGTGAGATGCGTTCTGATAACGAGAGCACCAATCCGTGCGGGAAATCTTTCTTCACTGAGATCACGTTGACGAAAAAATTACTTTCCAGGTTTTTTTTAAATCGATTCTCAGCGAATAAAAAATAATTATCGTTCCGAAAAATTAGAAAACGGCGCAGTTGCAACTCTGAAGCTATGAAGGGGCGGATGGAATCTTCAGGTATATATTCCAAACCGCTGACGGTGACCGCGCGCAGCTGAAAGAGCGGCACCTGAAAAAAACCCTGTGCCACAAGAGCCACGGCGATACCGATAAGCGTACGCTTCAAGGCGCTGCTGCGCACAGGCGCCCGTGCATAATGATCACGATATACGAGAGCCCGACGCTCGCCGGGCCCGTGCTTCAGCTTCGGTATGAGAGTCTGCTTCGGAGGCTGAAAAATGCGTTCATGCGCTCTGAGGGTGCGATTTTTCATAGAGTCTGTCATCCCTATAGTAGGAGGGAGCGTATCGTGCACACGATTAATCCAGATGAGCGCCGCACACCCCCTATCTCCCGCCGATCCTAGTCTGACCATTCAGGTACGGCTGCAATACATCCGGTATCGCTACCGTCCCATCAGCTTGCTGATAATTTTCCAGAAGAGCAATTAAAATGCGAGGCGATGCTATCACCGTATTATTCATGGTGTGCGGGAAAATAGATTTACCTGATACGCCCTTGTACCTGATGCGCAGGCGCCGCGATTGCCAATCGGTCAGGTGCGAGCATGAGTGTGTTTCCCCGTAGCCGTTGCGGGAAGGCATCCACGTTTCCAGATCATACATTTTATACTTACCTGCTCCCATGTCAGCCGTACAGATCGCAAGAACCCGGTACGGCAAAGCAAGCTCTTGCAGGATCTCCTCGGCATTTGACAGTAATTCCTCGAACAGCGGCATCGAAACGGCAAGATCGCTCTCGCAGAAAACCACCTGTTCGATCTTCCAAAACTCATGCACCCGATACAGACCCTTCGTGTCTTTACCGTAACTGCCAATCTCCCTCCGGTAGCAGGGGGAAACCGCGCAATATTTCAGCGGCAGTTCCGAACGATCAAGCAACTCCTCGGCACGATACGCAAGCAACGCGGGCTCCGAGGTCCCGGCCAAAAAATTGTCGTCCACCGCGTATATCTCCTCCTTGGCTGCCGGGAAATGGCCCGATCCGATAAGCGCCATCTCGCGCACCATCGTCGGCGTGAGCATCATCGTAAACCCCTTTTCTCGCATTTTGTTGAGACAGTAGCTGAAAAGCGCCCACTGCAGCATCAGCAAATCATTTTTTAAATAATACCC
>JACQKJ010000012.1 GCA_016204595.1 Candidatus Komeilibacteria bacterium
AATAAGTTAAAAATGAAAAGTGAGAAGTTTAAGTTTAAAATTTCAAGTTATAAAAGGATGCTGAATGAACTTTTGACTTGTAACTTAAATTTATCACTTATAACTTTAAACTTCAATTATTTTCATAACTTTCTGGATGATACTCTTCATTGAAATCCCCTCATACTCCAAAAGTTCCTCGGGATTGCCGCTCCGCGGCATTTTCCGTACCGCGAGCGAATGGATGCGCACCAGCGTGTTCTCCAATACCTCGCGCACCGCATCGGCAAGACCTCCTTCGGCATAGTGATCCTCGACGACAATGATATCATCGGTCTGCTGTGCGGCGCGGCGAATAGTGCGTGCGTCAATGGGCTTCACGCTATAACAATCAATGACTCGAACGCGAATATTCTGCGCCAGTAGCTGCTCATGCGCTTTCAATGCTTCGTGCACGGTAATACCCGCCGCAATCACCGTAACCGCATCCTTCCTGCTTTGTTTCAAAACTTTGCTGCCGCCAATCGGAAACGTTTGGCTCTGCGGATACAGGATCGGCATTTCAGGCCGCGTGGTGCGTATATAGACAATGCCTTTGTGCCGCGCCGCTTGCTCAACAAGTTTTTGCGTGGATACGGCATCTGAAGGATACAGCACCACACTGTCCAACAGCGTTCTGAACAGTGCTATGTCCTCAAGCCCCATCTGCGAGGCACCATCCTGACCGATAGACACGCCTGCATGAGAGCCAACGAATTTGATATTCGCCTCACTGTACCGTGCCATGCGTATCTGATCGAATGCGCGGGTAAAGAAAGCGGCAAACGTAGAAACGAACGGCACCAGGCCGCGGCGCGCCATGCCGACTGCCACTCCGACCATGTTCTGCTCCGCAATGAACATTTCGAAAAAACGTTCCGGATAGGCTTTCTTGAAAATTTCAGAATATGTTGAGTTTGACACCTCGCCGTCGAGCACGACCATGCGCGGATTCTTGGGAAATATCCGAACCAAGGCATCACCGTACGCGCGCCGCGTGGAAATAACAACGCGCCTCGTATAGGTGCCAAGCGATTTTGGCCGAATCGACAGTTTTCGAGCAACGGCGCGCGCAGGCTTTGCAAGTTCACCGCGAAGTTGCATATCAACGGACCCTAATTCCCGGAGTGCGCGTCCGAGTTGTTCCGCATCAAGCGCTTTGCCATGCCAGCCGTCATGGTCTTCCAGGAACGAAACACCTTTGCCTTTGATGGTCTTCGCAATAAGCATCACCGGCCGTTTCGGAGACTCGAGCGCTTCTCGGAATGCAAGTTCAATGTTCTCGACCGAATGACCATCTACCATGAGCACGTCCCAGCCGAATGCAGCAACTCGTTTTTTATACGCCTCAATGTGATGGCCGTACATGGTCTCACCGCGTTGGCCCAGACGGTTCACATCCAGAATCGCGATCAAGTTGTTGAGTTTGTAATATGCAGCGCCTTGGATTGCCTCCCATACCGATCCTTCTGCCATTTCACTGTCTCCGAGTAGCACGAATGTGCGATAGGACAAATGGTCAACATGTTTCGCAGCCATTGCCATGCCAGCACCGATAGAAAGCCCTTGCCCCAGCGATCCAGTTGCCGCTTCCGAGTACGGAAAACGCATGCTCGGATGCCCTTCCAATCGACTCGTGAATTGCCGCAGGGTCAATACTTCTTTTTCGGTGATCGCGCCTGTCACGGCCCACAGGGCATAAAACAACGGGGATGCGTGGCCTTTGGAAAAGATCAGACGGTCGTTGTTTACGTTCTTCGGATTCTTGATATCAAACTTAAAAAATCCTCCGAAGAAAAGCGTTGCCATAAGATCAGCCGCAGAGAGCGACGAGGTCATGTGGCCGGAACCAGCCTTGGTTGTCGAAACCAAGCTCCAGTAGCGGATAAGCTTGGCGAGTTTGCTGATGTGGGATGCGCTTGATGTCATTATGATAATTGTAACATATGTCATTGCGAGCGACAGCGGGAGCGAAGCAATCTCTCTGCATATACCAAGCCTGGCAAATACCGAGGCTGCGATGATACTTTCAACGCACTGTCATGCACAGGAGATTGCCGCGTCGTCGCTTATGCTCCTCCTCGCAATGACACGCTACTTAATCGAATGCTCCAAACTGTTGCCTCAGCCTGTCGAAGGGTTAACGTTTATTTATTATTGAGCGGCCGGATCTTAGCAGCTTCTTCAGGTGTAAGATATTCATATTCATATAAAGAATTTTGTGGTTCGATGAGTTTGAAGGTGGAAAGCATCTGGTGAGCTATGGCGTTATTTTTTTGAGGCTCTTCAACGTTCGGACTTTCCGGTGTCTCGAAAGAAATAAGATATATCCGATCCTGATCGGCTATATATATTATTTCGTAGCCCGCATCATAGCCAAACACATTGTACAGCTCGTACGCTTCAAGGTTGCCAACTGGTAAAGCAAACTCTTTCTCAAATGCTGGGGGTTGTATATCCTCCCGTACTGCCTGCTCTTTGGTTTCTTGTAACGAATACTGAACGAATTCCTTTGCGGAGAGTCTCTGTGGATTTTCTAGCACTGAGATAGTAACAGCATAAGCAAAATTCGAGCGAGTACTAATTGAGACGGCTACAGCTTTATCAAAAAAATCATCGGTGATTTGCCAATCGCTCGGATATTGTATATCAAACCCATACTCCTCATTACGATACGTTTGCCAATCAGCAGTACTGAGTTGCTCCCGAGGTATGAAAATATCGGTCTTAAACCCGCACCTTTCCTCCACACAGCCCGGATACTTGCCGGGTTTACCGCAGGCATCTGGTATGCCGGAGGTGCACGTGCAATCAGTATCAACGACGCATCTATTTCCGAACGACGCATACCCTGTAGCTCTTGGGAGCGAAGCAGCCATCCAGAACGCACCTGCAAGAGCGATCAAAAATACAGCGACGATACCTCCGTAGAGCGAAAGAAAATATGAGTTAAAACGAATGCGCATGCATTCATTGTACCACTATTCCCTGCTTTTTCCCACGCAAAAAACCTGTGAAAAGAGCCAACATTCTGGTATACTGTCCCCATGACATCGCGAGGAACGGTTCGGTTCTGCGAAAGCACGCTCAAAGGCATTCTGCTGCTCTCGGCATTCCTGCCGCTTTTTGTTTTTGACCCGCTGCTTTTTCCGTTCGTATTTCCCCGCACCATACTCTTCCGCGTGCTCATGCTTGTCGGCTTGCTGCTCTATGCGCTGCTTGCAGCACTAGAACCAAAATACCGGCAGCGCTGGTCTCCGTTGACATTATCCTTTGCGGCCCTTGTTCTGATCTTTGCATTGACCGCCGCCACAGGCGTGAACTGGTATCGGAGCGTCTGGAGCACCGTTGAGCGAAGCGAAGGACTCCTCATGTGGCTGTACCTGGGTGCCTATCTGCTGCTGCTTCGCGGCATGCTGCGAAGCGCTGACTGGAAGGAATTTTTTCGCACGGTGCTTGTGGCAGGATGGCTCCAGACCATCTATACATTAGGACAATTTTTTAATCTGCCGTTCGCGCTCGTCAGCACCGGGGAGCGCCTAAGCGGCAGCATCGGCAATCCCAGTTTTGTGGCCGCATACTTTATTTTGATCATGGGTGTTGCCGCATGGCTTCTGACGCAGTCTCCCGGGCCAAAGGCCCGCGCATCATACATCGCGCTCATACTCCTTGATGCGTTCCTCCTCTGGAATACGCAGACACGGGGTGCCATCATCGGCTGTGCGGTAGGGCTCGCATTCATTGGCAGCGTAATGCTGTGGCGAAGTCTGCGCGCAAAAGCCCTGGTGCTCATCATAACTACTCTTGCCGTGTGCACACTCGGATATGGCTGGCTGGTCGCAAATCAAAATATGCCCTTCGTGCTGAAAAATACGACGCTCCACCGTCTGGCGACGATCTCCCTGACGGATATCACGGCGCAGAACCGGCTCATCGTATGGGGGGCAGGGCTGCAGGGATTTGCAGAACGGCCTCTGTTCGGCTGGGGGCTCGAAAATTTCCGCGATCCCTTCAATGACTATTTCAACCCGGCGATCACGCGCGACATCGGTTCAAGCCCCTGGTACGACCGGGCGCACAGTACCGTCATCGAGGTGGCCGTGGCTTCCGGAATACTCGGCGTTATTCTCTACGGACTCCTCTGGACATGGGCAGGCATTGCGTTGTTCAGGTTGTACAAACGTTCCGCGTGGGAAGGTGCCCTGCTCGGGGGAGCCATACTTGCGTATTTCATTCAAAACCTTTTCGTATTTGACACGATCAATTCCTACCTTCTTTTTTTCGCCCTGCTCGCACTCATCGAGTTAAGAACGGTGCCCATTGCTACAAAGAACAAAAAACCCGTACAGCCAAAACAGGTGCATCTCATTGGCGGCGGCATTGCCCTGATCGCCATTACTTTTCTCGCACTCTATTATACGGTAGCGCGCCCGACGCTCGCGAACCAGTACACGGTCCAAGCGATAGTCCATGATAAGGAGCATCCGGAGCAAGCGCTCATAGATTTCAAAAAAGCTCTGGCAGCAACCGATCCTGCAGCTGAAGAATACCGCTTCACCCTGGTGCAATTTGCCCGAGACCAGCTAAACCTGCGCGGTGTGACGTCTGAAACAAAAGAATTGGTCCTGCTCGCGTCGTCGGAAATGCAAAAAACCATCGATAATGTGCCGTCGTCCGTCCAGGGATATTTACTGCTTGCGGAACTCTATCTTTCAGGACAAACGATCGACGCCGCCTACCTGTCGCAGGCTGAAATGGCAGCACGAACAGCCCAAGAGCTCGCGCCGAGGCGCTACCAGCCCTACACAGCGCTGGGGCGCATCTACATGTCTGAGGGGAAACCGGAACAAGGCATCGAGGAGTTCAAAAAAGCAATTGCATTGAACGAGAACTTCGCGGAAAGCTACTGGAACCTTGGCATTGCCTACATACTGAACCATGAAGCCGAACGAGCGCGCGAGTCGCTCGCACAGGCCTTGGCGCACGGATACAATATTTACGAAGAAAAAAATGTCGAGAAACTCATCGCGGCCTATAGCGACTCGCGCGATCTCAAAGCTATGATCGATTTCCTGGGCGAGCTTACCGTGAATTTCCCCGATAACCAAAAATATCTGAACGCCCATACGGAGCTGAAGGAGCTCTACGAGAAGGCATTGAGCGCAACAGCAAAGCCCTAGCGCCGGGGCGGCAACGTACGCTTACGTTCTTTTTGTTGTTGCAGTTCACCGTCAAGTTCCCGCACGATGGTACGCATCTCCCAAAGCCCAAAAAGAAAAAAAATAGCAAAGAGTAATCTTAAATAAATGCGCAGCGGATCAAAATTGGAATACCCAAGCGTATCACTCAGAATATTCAAAATCATAATAACGCCAAAAATGGCGCATGCAATTTGAAAAAATTTGAAGCTCAAATCAAGGCGTTTTTCCACACGCCAGACAATACCCGTCGCAATAACGAAACTCACCGTAACGATAAGCAAAGTACTGTAATTAATTACAAAATTCATAGCTCCAGTATATACCACCATGGGTATTATGCAATCATACCGCTCTGAAAAAGATCCGTATCGTTGACCTGGTGTGTAGCCCGCCGCACGGACCGCCGCTCACGAAGCAGCAGCAGCAAAAATACGAAAAACAGTAACCCGACGACGGCCATGCTTCGGTGGATTCCTAAAATAAGCTGCTGCTCGGTGATCGCGATCAAGGGGACCTCAATGACGTTATACGATTTGACCTCGAACACTTTTGAGGTCCCGACTGAACGATTTCTATAGTGCAGCTGTACATCAACAACATAGTTGCCCGGATCGAGCGGCTGACTCGTAACGGCCCGGCTGTAATCAACCGCCGTATCAGTCAGGGTTAAAATCTTCTGTTCCTCGAATATTTTACTGCCGGCATTGTCATAGAGCGCGTAGGTCAGCTGCCCTGGTTCTGTCACGTTGTGTTTGAGACTCGCGATCTCGGTTTTGATGTCAATGCTGCCTTGCTTGTTAATTTCCTCCGGCTTGCTCAAAACCTGCACGTTGATGACATAATCATGCGTGAAACCGATGCTGGGCGTCTCCGGTTCTATGGTTACCTCTGGCACACCTCCGCTGCCGCCTCCAGTTGGCTGCTCGGGTCCGGCCGGCGGCGCTGGCGGAGGTTGCGTGGTCGTTTCGGTCGTTACAATGAACGTATAGCTTGCGCTCACCGCAACCGAGTCATCCTCAGGACTGACCGCAAGGATCACGATAGTATGCTCTCCTTCCTCAAGGGGATTTGCGGCAACCCATGTCCAGTTACCGTCCGCATCAGGGCTGGTGGTTGAGAATACGGCGGTCGAATACAATGAGATCAAAATGTATGCGTTCTTTATATTCGTGTTGCCCTTGAATACCGGATTTTTGAAGGAAATTATCGGGACGTTTTTGCCCGTAGCAATCCGCCTGTTGCCGGCAATATTTTGCAATGCATCCAATGCTGCATACGCTCTATCCTTGACAGGGTGATGAGCGATCAATATGTCCTTCAATGCTTTTTTTTGCTTCGGAGTTGGCGGCGCTGGAAAACTAGCACCAGGACCACCGCCCGATGAGCCGCTTGTTCCTCCTGTCTGCTGGCCTCCAGAATTCGAAAGAGTCGTGAAGTTCACTGTCGAACCATAACTGGTCCCTATCCCATTCACCGCGTAGGCGCGGACATAATATACCTTTGAAGCGGTAAGGCCCGTCAAGCTGACCGAATACGAGCCGGTACCGGCTGACGTATCAGTATACACCGTGTCCGACGTTGTCGGCTCGGTCGTCGTTGCCAACGCAAAACCACGCTCCGTGACCGCATCCCCCCCATCGGAGATCACGGTACCGTTGCCGGTCGCGGTGGTCTGCGCAATGTTCGTCACCGCCTGCGTGCTTGCCACAGCCGGATTTGCGCACGTGGTCGGCAAGCACGGGCTCACCCCTTGGGCGCAAATGCGCAGACACAAGAGCGTCTCCGCTGCTTCCCCGCGGAATACGGAAGGTCCTATCACGAAGGCGTAGCCAACAAATGTAACGACAATAAGCAACGCCCAAAAAGTCGTGAACCATTTATATATCCGAAAACGACGCCTCGCGGCGCGCAATCTATGATGTGCGTTCTTCTTCATAGCAGCTTAAGATTATCACAATAGCGGTCGAGTATACAGCGGTCTATGCTAACCTGAAAGGTAACTCAGGGTATATGTGATGGTCGTCGTATACACAGCGGCGGTAGGATTCTCTGGGATAAATTGCTCGGCGGTACGATCCGTAAGCCAATAGATACCGGTGCCATTACCGGCTGTCGCGGTCAGAATATTTATAGAGGTAACCGCCGAGCTGAAACATTCGTTCTGCCCTTTACTCACACCAGTCAGACTTCCTGATTCCGCGTAAAGATTGGCATTTGCTGGGAACACGCAGAGCTTGCCGTGGTTGTCATCGGAACCAGTGCCTTTGCAGCGCAGCGATAGCGTGCCGTCTTCTTCGACCCAGCGGTTACAGCTCATCCCAAGCGTCCAACCGGGAGATCCGCCGCGATCGTCGGCGACTTGTAGAGCGCCGGTATTCGAAACTGTCGATGTTTGGCTGGTGAACTGAACGACCAGTGAACTATCGAAGCTGATGCTCGATGAAGCTGTCAACGATAAGGTTCCTGTTGGGGGCCCGTTAATTGTGATCTTGCTTGAATCTTCCGTAATACCATCAATCGACGTATTCATATAGCTGCTCGAATTTGTTGCCGCGTCCGCATCCGTGGTGATCAGATACATGAAGCCCTCGGTTTCATTCGCCGCGATAATGACGCCGTCCGTTGCGGACGTATTGGTAATGCGGGCATTATTTGTCGCATTCCACGCGATGGCGCATGTTGGGGATGCGTCATTGTCGCTACCTATATCATTGAATCCGCAGGTGCCAAGCGTTGGGTTCGCTCCTGCCCATCCTCCCTTCACAACCACATGGTCAACATAATCGTCAGCCGTGCGCAATCGCGTGATACCTCCCGTGCCCGCGTTTTTGAGAATGGCTTGCACGCGATACTGCGTCGATGCCGCGATCGAGCCTGATGAGCACGAAACGGTGCTGGCATTGGTATCGGTGAGTGTTGCTCCGCAGATGAGCGTCCCCGCGTCCCAGGTCAAACTCGATGACTGCCATATTTCAAAATCAGCCGAGCTGGTATCCCAGGTATGGTCGGGTACTGCGGCTTTCAAAGCGTCACTAAAATAGACCCACGCATCGTTACCGACTGCGTTTTGCCTCCACGTTGGCATCGTCGTATCACCGAGGGAGAATTTTACGCGATCAGCTAGGCCTACCGCATGATCACTCCCTGAAGTAGTGTCGTAGCTTGCCCCCGACATTTCAGCTCCAAAACTTTGTTCATTGCCCGAGTCCAAACCGAGATCGTTGGTGTCCGCCGAGCCAACGATGCTGACGACCATTGCATAATCCGCGATCGTCGTAATGTTCGGCGGGGCGAGCGTCGCTGCTGCAGCGCTTCCTGCTGTTGATGGATCTGCAATATCGAACGGGCTTGAGGTGTCGACATTCCGATATGCGGCAACCTGCACCGACCAACCTTCTGACGTGCCGCCGGTAAATACAGTGCCTGCGCTCGTCGATGGATCTGACTCGCTTGTGCCTGCTATCTTGTACCACACCTCAATCATGAGGTCGTCTGTGCCTATCTCCTGTCGCGTCCTGCTTCCCCGCTGGGTCCAGCCTCCAGGTGGAGTTATCGTGTCATTCGTTCCGGCTGTGCCCGAGGGCTTACCGACGATAATGAGAAGCAACAGATCTCCTGCAGCAATACCTGACGGTAAGGCTGCGGAAAGAGGCGACGTGGTTCCGGCTGTCTGCGCCCCGATGCCGACGAGTTCCGGCGGTTCATAGTTAACCGTGTAAGTGACTTTGACAAATCCATTGGCACCGGCTCCGCCGCTGTGGTTCGTGGCGTCAGGAATATACGCACCACCACCGCCGCCGCCTCGGATACTGCCTGGATTACCATTTGATTCTGATGCAAGACCAGCGCCGCCATCACCGCCTCCTGCAGAGCCTCCTGCACCAGCACTTCCGGCTGTCGGACTTCCACTGCCATCGCCCCCTGCCGTTCCGTCATTCGCATCGCCAGCTCCGCCGCCGCCGCCGCCCGAGCCAATCGTCGCCGATCCGCCGTCTCCGCCGTCTCCGCCGCTATGCTTGGTAGTCCCCACACTCGCCGATGCTTGTCCGCCAGTCCCTCCCGTATCGCCATTTCCTCCGGTACCTCCCTTTGCGAGGATCGTTGATGTGTCATTGAAATATGAATCCCCGCCATCGCCGCCCGCGCCGGTACCGGCAGTACCACCTGTCCCGACCACGACCGTATACGGAGTGCCGCCGACCACGGCGACAGTCCCTGCTGAGTAGGCGCCACCACCGCCTCCGCCCTGCCCATACTGGGTGTTCGCTGATTCACCTGCTCCGGCACCGCCCGCTCCCCATGCTTCGACCGTCACTTCAGTCGTCAATGAAGGCGCCGTCCATGTTCCGTCCGCGGAGAAGGTATCAGTATACGTGATCGCCTGCGCCCTTTCCGGTAGTATAAGCGGTATATGGAGCAGGTCGTCCACATAGCCGCTCACAATCAACAGAAAGACCAAGATCCTGATGACTATTTTTGAAAGACGGGACTGTTTCATTCCTCTGATGATATGATTACGTGCTTCGATCTCCGGCGATGCGTGACGACTTCGTCAATGAGTATCCAAACCCAAAAAATCGCGGCGTACCAATATCACGCATGGTCAGAGTCAATGTAATAGTCGTGGTATACGAAGCAACAGTCGGGCTTGAGGGGAAAAATTGTTCTGCCGGCATATCGGTCAGCCAGTAGGTGCCGGTCCCGTTACCGGCTGTTGCGGTGATCAGATTTATCGAAGTCACGCTGGCGCTGAAGCAGGCAAGGCTGCCTTTCGAAACACCGGTTAAGCTTCCTGATTCCGCATACAGCGTGCCATTGTTCGGCTTGATGCACAGTTTGCCAAGATTATCATTTGATCCAGTACCATCGTAATCCAGCTGCATGACATCCTGACCGGATTTCCAATCGGCACCCGATGCGGCCAACGACCAGCCGGGACTGCCGGATCGATCGTCTGCTACATTAATGGCACCGACATTCGACATGGTCGATGTTTGCGAGGTAAATAGTACGGTAAGTGCGGCGGCAAAGCTTTGCGACGAGCTTGCAGTGAGCTGCAGCGAACCTGTTGCCACCGAGGTAATGTCAAATGTCGGCGTTGCCACAATTGCATTGCCCCCAACCAATGCCGTTGCCGGAATAGTAGCGGTAACCGTTTCTGTTGCTGTAATGTTGTAGCTGGCAAAAGCATCTAACGTTATGGTCACTACGGTAGCGCTCGTTCTCACCACTCCTGATACTCCTTGAGTGGCTTTCACGACCGCGTCCCAACCAGTACCTTCGGCTTGCGCGGAGTCTATGCCGTTGATAATGTTTTGGCGTTGCGCGTCAAACGTCGCCCCCGCAGCCACCCAGTTATCTCCACTAAGGGTGAGGACAATCGTTTTTCCGCCAGTAACGATGTCAGCTTCAGTTATACTTGCGGTAACGGTTCCCGTGAGCGCGGCAGTGGCTATAACGCTGTTGTCATAATTTTCCAGGAGCGTCCCCGCTGAAATATCGCGCCACACCGCCATAAAGCGAGGTCCGCTTGGCGCCGCCCATGTATGCCGCCAGTCAGAAGCCGTCGCTGAATATGCCGTATCGCCAGCTGACCAGTTCGCGCCGCCATCCGTAGACTTCGTGTAATAAACTCCGTTCGTTGTTCCCAGCGTCTCCGACCCGTCGCGCTTGCCGACGTAGGCGACATAAATATTATCAGCAGAATCAATATATAC
>JACQKJ010000014.1 GCA_016204595.1 Candidatus Komeilibacteria bacterium
GCAGCTTGCGCAATGCATGCCCTGCACCGGTACTGTTACTTTGGTGATCATAGAATTTATAGGCTAACTCTCTATCAATGATACCCGTATCATACCATTACTTCAATACGGTTAATTCTGAATAATGGTAGTCTTTCAACTCGCTGAAGACGCGATCCAATAATGCACGGAGCGCGTCATTCTCTTTATCGGAGATAAAGGTCGCACGTCCTGCTTTCTCATCCACTTGCACGTTCTTCATTCCTTCGTCCTCAAGGGACATGGTAATGAGGTTCTTGCAACCTGAGCAGTGCATGCCACTGATCGAAATTGAGATGGTTTGCTCCATAGTGGTCTTGTTAATCAACAACCGTAAATGTCCCCCGATACATGCCCATCGAACAGGAGAAAGGTATGGTACCGACCTCTGTCGGAGTGAACTCAATGACATTCTGACCCTTTTGCAGGTTCTTGATAATTCCGTATTTGCGCATAACAAGTGAAGATGCGCACGTATACGGATTGGTTGACGTAATGACCCACTTCACCGGTCGTCCTTTTTCTACCGTGAATGAATTCGGGGAATACCCTCTCTCGGACTGCGTCATGGCGACAACTTGAGGTTCAAGGTCACTCGCCGCAAAGTCTTGATTTACAGAACCGAAGGAAATCAGACGAGATGCATTCACGAGATTGAAGGACCCAAGAAAGATGACCAGCAAGCCCGCAGCCATGAAGAACCTGCGCGCAGCCTGGCCCTTGAGTACGGATGCAAGCCCCGCAACGCTCAAAAGTCCCGGAGCGGTTCCGAGCGCAAATAGACCCATTATCATCGCCCCGCTTGCGAAGCTTCCGGTTGATACCGCATAGAGCTGCATCGCCTGCGTAAATCCGCAGGGCAGAAAAAAGGTCAATGCGCCGGTGACCCCTGCCCGAACATGACTATATTCGGCGGTATCGGTCTCATTGTGTAAACCAAGGAATTTACTTATGGAGGCGGGCAGCGCCAGTGACTTGTCCCGAAGGGCCGGGAAGATCTCAATCAGTTTTAATCCCAGAAAGATCATGACCGCTCCCACAGCGATGGTCAGGATGCCAAGCACATTCGGGGAAGGCTGGAATGCTTTACCGATAAGACCGATCAGGCCGCCTAAGAGCGTATACCCCGCGATCCGACCCGCATTGAATATCAAGTGCGGACGGAACTTCTGCGCCGGTGTTGCTTCAGGGTGCATCTCCGCATACCGCGCTGCGACTCCCAATACTAACCCTCCGATCAAGGCCATACACGTAGAGACGCCCGCGACCAATCCAACAAGCAGTGCTATTGCCAATCCAGTGCCTGACGGTGCAAATGATACCGAAAACAATCCATACCCTTTGGCGGATAGAAACAACACGCCAAGCACGATCGCGATAACCGTGAGTTCAAGATAATCGTTTGTATCCCGCGAGAACCACGGGAGTTTTTCTTTTTCACCAACTTCGTATCCTGCGCTCTGTACTGCATCTGCGATCAACTCCGGCGCGATTTGATGATGCGCCTCGACCTCAGCTTTACCTGAACGCTGATAGGCCTTGACCGAGGTCACGCCCTGTATCTTTTTCAGATTTTTCTCGATCAGTATCTCGCACGATTTGCAGTGCATGCCGCGGATCGGAACAACAAAATTCGACATACGTTTAGTGCGTTAATGAGTAACAAAAAGGGCGTTGTAGATCTTTTGTAATGAAACAAAAGAATAACGTCCTTACGCAACGTATGCAGTGAAAACTTTGGGATTGAGAATCCCCTGTGAGAATAGTTTCTTTACAATGACAAAAAGTCTGGCGTCCGGAAAATGTCTTTCATATAATGCTTGACGATATCCTAAGCTGATCGAACTGCGCTTCCAACGCTCCATCTCCTTCGCAGCCAGGAAAAGAGAAATAGTGAGGACGAGCGAAATAACCGCGATGATCCCGAAACGTTCCGGGGTCGAACCCGCAAGTCCCTGCCATGTTGCAAGGTGTTCAACGGCTGCCATTGGGCAGAGCGTCTGATCACCCTCCATGAACGGACAACCGATCATAGCTCCATGCTCTGCTCCCATGCCACCCACTCCAACAACAAGACCAATAGATATCGAAAAAACAACCGAGAGCAAGCCAATTGCAACTGCCCGCATCGTATTCGATCGCAGATTCAGTAGTATTCTTCGCATGAACAGATACTACTATAGTATGGCCAATATGTAAAGTTGTGTCGCCATTTCACTCGTACAGCAGCATCCCGTCGCCGAACGAAAAAAAGCGGAATTTTTTTTTGATTGCTTTACGGTAGAGCGACAGCAGCTCCTTGCGTGAAATGAAGGCGGCAACGAGCATCGTGAGGCTCGACTGCGGAACGTGAAAATTCGTAATCATGCCGTCAACAAACTTGAAGCGATAACCCGGACGAATGAAGAGATCGGTCTCGCCGGATGACGCCCGGAGCGGGTGCCGCGCGGCGGCCGTTTCGAGGGCACGAACGACGGTGGTGCCCACCGCGATGATAGGCATCCCTGCTCGCTTGGCCGCACGAAGCCGCCGCGCGGTCGCAGCATCTATCGCGTACCGTTCGCTGTGAAGCTTGCCTTGCTTCAGTTGCATATCGGTAACTGGTGCAAACGTACCAAGCCCTACGTGCAGCGTGACGAACGCAAGGCCGACTCCCCCTTTTTTTAGATCGGCCATCAATCGTTTGGTAAAATGAAACGAGGCTGTCGGCGCGGCGATTGATCCGATCTTTTTTGCAAAAATAGTCTGATACTGCTCCCGCAATCGCCTGCTCGCTTTCCGGGAGTGTTTAATGTACGGTGGTACCGGCGCTGCTCCGTATTTCTCCAACACTGTTTGGAGTCGTGATACAGGAAAGGATGGTTTGAGGTAATAGAACCGGCCGTCGCTTTTTGTAACCGTGAACGAGATGCTTTCGGTACGTCGCACTTTGGAACGTAATGCGAGCTTGCGATCGGAGAGAACTTGCAGCAAACCGTCCTTGGTCGCTACATATAGGACTTCAACCCAGCCGCCCCCAGGCGAGCCTCGCTTTCGCGGGCCTCCTGTTTCCTTTCGGACAAAAAGCCGCGCTGGGATCACCTTTGTTTCATTGAATACGAGTACTGCGCGAGGGGGCAAATAGGCGCTCAGATTCTTGAAGGTGTCGTACGAAACTTTTTTATCGCGCTTTCTGTATACTAAAAGCCTCGCCGCATCCCGCGGCGAGGCTGGGGTTTGGGCGATCAATTCGGGAGGGAAGGAATATGAA
>JACQKJ010000017.1 GCA_016204595.1 Candidatus Komeilibacteria bacterium
CCGTTCCATGGCCCATTGCTCGGTCACGGGCGAAAGCGTATGCACATTAAAAACGGTGAGCAAAGGTTCCGAAAAGGTCACCTTGAGGATTGGGGAGCTTTCCAGCGCATAGAAGAGCGTTTCACGTGAAGTAATGGGCAATTTGGAAAACACAGCCATACCCTTGTAATCGACGGCCGGCATGAGCACACGAAACGGATACACGTCTCCAATGCGTTCAATCAGCGCCGCGATCCATGCATCGGTCGACTCCTGCAATACAATGATCGAAGGCTGTTCTGCGATGACACGATCGCGAAGTTCATTATATTGAACATTGTGACGATTGACATTGACGCTCATCATGGAAAACGCTGTCTGCTCTGCGGTTTCTGCGGAATATGCCGGAGAAGGCCTTGGCACGTAGAGTACCAGCAGGGGCCATGCGGCAAACGCAACGATGACGAGTGCTATGGCAGACTGAAAAAAACGTTTCTGCAGAGCAAGTAGCAGTGCACAAAAAAGAGCCATTGCCGCAAACTGCGGTACGACCTCGGTGAACAAACTAAACATCCAGAAAGTTCTCGACAGTATTAGAGCAGCCTCACCGAGCAGCACTACGATGAATAAGATGTACGTAAGGGCAAGCAGCATAGTAAATTGTCTAAGTATAGCGAAAAAATAACGAAAAATCAAGCGCGGGTGACAAACAGGATAATTTTCCTTACAATGCACCTATGCGTCATCTGCTTATCGGCGTCTATAATGACAGTTTTCTTGACTCATACTGGGTTGGGGTCCATTTTGCCGCAGGGCTCATCGCGGGATTTGCGGTCAACCAATACCTCTGTAAATGGCGCGGCGTTTTCACTGCGCGAAGCTACTGGCGCATCGGATTCGTCATGCTTCTTGCCTGGGAATATTTTGAACTTTCGCTCAGGTATATACAGCAGTTCAACTTGAGACTTGAGGAATATCTGCAGGTGCTGATACCCAATTCCTTTTTTGAATGGGAAAGTACTACCAATATCGTGAGCGATCTGCTCTTCGGATCATTGGGCTTGCTGCTCGTCTACTGGTACCTTACGAGCGATCAGGAGAAGTAATTTCTACTGTACGTTCGTGTTCATCAACGGAACGAATCCGCACCCGTGTCGCATCGTGCGGCACGAGCTCAGGCACCTTGTCGGCCCATTCAATGACCACGACAGATGTAGAGTCGTGCAGATACTCCTCAAGGCCGACCGCGCGCAAATCGGAGCTTCCGTCAAGCCGGTAACAATCAACGTGCACCAGACGCCGCACCGCATGGTGTTGTACCTCATAGACTTTCATGAGCACGAAGGTAGGGCTTTGAACGACCGTTGTGATCCCGAGTGCTTTGGCTATGCCTTTCACAAAGACCGTTTTACCTGCTCCCAATTCTCCTTCGAGGGCGATCACGGTACCCGCGCGCAGATCTGAAGCAAGCTTCCGGGCCAGTTCCTCGGTTTCCGCGGGTGAGGTTGTCGTGTAGGCTCGTGTCATATGATAAATGCCAGATGTGGGTCGAACCGCAGGGTACGCCATAGCTTAAGCGATGCTTCATCACGATGATAATAGCCAGCAACCGCGATCATGCCCGCGTTATCGCCTGTGTGTTCCAGCGCAGGAAGCCAGACCCGGAGCTGCCGTTCAGAACCGATATGCGTGAGTGCTTCACGCAACGCATTGTTCGCGCTGACACCTCCCACAAGCATCAATGACCGCGGACCAAACTCATCGATCGCGCGAACCGTCTTTGCCGTGAGCACATCCACGACTGCCTGCTGGAACGATGCTGCAATATCCGGCAACTCCTCACGCGGTATCCTCCTCTTTTTCTCCAGATAATACCGCACCGCCGTCTTGAGTCCTGAAAAACTCATGTCATAGCCGGTTGTTGCCAGCATGGGCCGCGGGAAGTCAATGGCGGCCGGATTGCCGTGCTGAGCCAATTTCGAAATGACCGGACCTCCCGGATATCCCCTGTCCAGCAGTTTCGCGACTTTGTCGAACGCTTCACCGGCGGCATCATCGGCTGTCTGTCCCAATAAAGTATATGACCCATGCCCGCGCATGAGCACAAGCTCAGTATGCCCGCCCGACACGATAAGTACCAGTGCGGGAAATGAACGCTCAGTGTCGCGCACGAGTTCAGAGTTGCCGAGCCACGCGGAATACATATGCCCCTCCAGATGATTCACTCCGACCAGCGGTTTCCGCAACGCATACGACAGCGTTTTTGCCGCCTGCACGCCGACCATGAGCGATGTGATAAGTCCGGGGCCTGCGGTCACGGCGATCAAGTCTACGGCTGAAAGTGGTTTTTTACCAATCGTTTTCTGGAGCAGAGGAAGCAAAACCTCACAATGCATGCGCGCGGCGATTTCCGGAACCACGCCGCCGTATTCGCGGTGCGTCGCGATCTGCGAGGAAACGATATATTTCTCAAGATGCATTTCACCCTCACGCGCATCGAGCACGGCAAGGGATGTTTCGTCGCAGGATGTTTCAATGCCGAGCACTTTCATAATTAGAAATAGGGTGATCAGTAGTCAGAAATCAGTTAAGGGAATAGGTAAAAATGGTTAATCGGTCATCAGAGATCAGTTAAAGAAATAAGAAATATGACGTTTCATTTTCACCTCATCGCCCACGCCTCTCTCTCCGTTTTCCGACTTCAGATTTCCTTAACCGACTTCCGATTACCTATTAACTGATTTCTATCTCGAACGCTAGCATACTATGCCCCATACGGACTGGCAAGCGGAAACCAAAAACCCGCTCCGCAACCAATCAAAAAAAGCGAAGTGGGCTCTTGATGTTTCAAAAAATGTACGCAGCCTTACATCGAACCGCCCATCGAACTGCCGCCGCCCATTGAGCTTCCGCCCATAGAGCCGCTTTTCTTTGCCATCACGTCTCCGCACATCTTGCAGTTCTGCTTATGCATCACTATTTCATACACGGCCGAGAGACCGACGAGAATGTAGATCACTTTTGCGACCGTTCCATTCATGCCGCCAACCCATGAACCGATCTCCCAGCCGAACAATCCATACAGAAGCCAATTCAGGCCTCCGATGGCCAGCAAGGTGAAGGTTATCATGTGAAGCGAACTCTTGTTTCCTGACATCATACTACTCACCCCCTTTCGCAAATGGATACGTTTTGACGGTATAAGTATAGCAAAAAATAGGGTTTTTAGGTATGCACAACTTCAATCCAAAAAATTTTTGCCTCTGGCGCTTAACGTTGACGAGGAACAGTATTTATTCTATTCTAAGCTACGCAAAAACATGGCCCTATCGTCTAATGGTTAGGAC
>JACQKJ010000021.1 GCA_016204595.1 Candidatus Komeilibacteria bacterium
TGATAAGTCCGATGAGCAGCAGCCCTTCCGCGAGACCCAATACGGCTCCAATCAGCCGGTTCATCGTTTTGCCGAGCGGGAGGATGCGCAGCACCAAGGTGGCAAAGCGGATAACAAGCGACATCGCAATGTTCACTGCGAGATAGATCCCCACGAACGCGAACACGATCGCGAACATGATGGAAAAATCCCAGAACTCGATGAGCCACTGCGCGACGCTGTCATAATACTGTCCAGCCGCCCATGCGCCAAGCACGATGCCGATGAATGCGCCAATGGTCGCGACAAAACCGCGTCGCGCGCCTTTGAATATGAAATACGCGAGCAAAACAAGCAATGCATAATCAATCCACGTCATCCCGTTAGAGATACGGTAAATTAGTAATCATATTCGATAACCTCATAGTACTTTCAGCGTTATACCTGCAAAATGCCGAGTGGAGATCTCTAACGGGATCATGAATCTATTCTAGCAAATAAGCCGGAATATTTCACTATGGGTTTTACGGTCAATGCTTTTTCTATTTTTTCCGCGGTTTCGGGCATGAAAGGGCGCAGTGCAACGGAAATATTATACAGCCGCACAGCAAGATCCTCTAGAATATTCTCCGCTCGCTTCGTGTCGTTTTTGAAGAGCGCCCATGGCTTTTCTTTATCGATGAGTTCATCACAATCCTGAATTGCCAGCCATACTTCCTGTAAAGCGCCTCGAAACGCTAGTTGCTCAATAAAAAATCTGACTTTTGATTGGAACTCATGTATCAACCGTAATTCATGCGGCAGAGTACCGCCCATATACTTCTCTATCATGTTCGTGACGCGCGCGATGAGATTACCTAAGCCATTCGCAAGGTCGGCATTATACGCCTCTTCGAATTTTACTATTGTGAAATCACTGTCCTCGAACGGGTGCATATGTTTCAGGAGGTAAAAACGTACCGCGTCGACGCCATACTTCTCGACAAGCTCGAACGGGTCAACGACATTACCGAGCGATTTTGACATCTTTTCCCCGCCCACGCTCACGTAGCCATGCACGAAAAGCTTCTTCGGCAGCGGAATGCCCGCGGACAGAAGCATCGCCGGCCAGTAGACCGCATGAAAACGGATGATGCCTTTGCCGATCACATGCAGATCGGCCGGCCAGTATTTCTTGAATTGAGCAGAATTCTCTGCATATCCCAGGGCTGTCATATAGTTCGACAATGCGTCGAACCAGACATACATGATCTGCGACGGATCGCCCGGCACTGGCACGCCCCAGTTCTTTGCCCGGGCAACAGAACGCGAGATGCTGAAATCCTGCAGGCCCATCCGGATAAAACTCAATATTTCTTTCTTCCGTGAGTCAGGAACGACGTGGTAGACGTCGTCCGCGATCAGCCTCTCAAGCTTGTCTTGATACTTCGAAAGTTTGAAAAAATAATTCTCCTCCTCGACCTCCTCAGGCACCGTATGATGCTCGGGGCACCGTCCGTCAATGAGCTCGCTCTCGTTATAGAACACCTCACATCCGACGCAATACAAGCCTTTGTATCGTTTTTTGTATATGTCGTCCGGATCGCACGCTGACCAGAGTTTCTGGGCACCCTTGAAATGATCCTCCGAAGCGGTCCGCATGAAAGCGTCGTTCGAGACGTTCAGATCTTTCGTCAATTTCTGGAAGATCGATGCGTTCTGGTCTACGAAATCCTTGGTCGGAAGACCCGCCTTCTCTGCGGCCTGCACGTTCTTCAGACTGTTGTCGTCCGTGCCGGTCAGAAAAAAAACATCAGCGCCGTCCTGCCGCTTTTGCCGCGCTATCACATCAGTCTGCACCAATTCCAAAGCAAAACCGATGTGCGGTTTGGCATTCACGTATGGAATAGCGGTGGTGAGATAGTATTTATTTTTTGCCATAGGCTATAATAACAAACTCCCCCTTCACTTCGCTGTCTGGGATTTTTTTCAAAACATCCGCAGCGCTTCCCCGATACACGGTCTCGAATTTCTTCGTGAGCTCTCTGGATACGATCACCTGCTTATCCATGCCCGCAAGTTCACCAAGGGTTTTGCGGATACGATGCACCGATTCGAACAAAATGACCGGAATGTCGCTCTGCTGTATGCGCGCAAGCTTGGTCTGCCGCCCTTTTTTGTGCGGCAGAAAACCAAAAAATAAAAACTCATCCAGCGGGATACCGGCGACCGAGATAGCCGCAGCAAGAGCAGACGGCCCCGGGACGGGTACTATTGCGACATCAGGCAGACTCTGTGAGACTAGCTCAACAAGCTTGCCGCCGGGGTCTGAAATACCGGGCGTTCCCGCATCAGTGACATAGGCGCAATCCTTGCCCGATGCCAAAAGCTGCTGGATCTTCTGAAAATCCCGTTCGGTGCTGTGATGATGCCACGGCAGAACCGAGGCCTTGATCCCGAAATGGGCAAGCAGCTTCGCCGTGACACGCGTGTCCTCGGCAAGCACGGTATGCACCTCGGAAAGCACACGCACCGCGCGATCGGTCATGTCTTCAAGATTGCCGATCGGAGTCGCAATAATATACAACACTGCCATGGTGCCCTACGGGACCAATTCCTTTTTATAGCCCAGCTCGCTCAAGACGACATCAAGTGCCGTTGCTATTGGTACGGCGACGAGCGCTCCGGCAACACCACCAACTTTTGCACCAATAAGAATGGAAACGATGACAATAAGCGGATTGAGGCCAACCGTTCGCGCCATAATTTTCGGGACAACGATATTGTTTTCTGCTTGCTGCACCACGACGTAGAGTATCAGCACCAACCCCGCCTTGAACCAACCGCCCCACGGCGAAATGAGCGTAAGAAATATCGCCGGAACCGCGCTTAAGATCGGCCCAAGATACGGGACTACCTCGAAAAACCCGGCGAGCAGCGCAAGAACAAGAGCATACTGAATGCCCAGGATCTTCAAGCCCACATAGGTGATGACAAAAATGACGAACGAAAGCAGCAGCTGGCCGCGAAGCCACAATCCCAGGCGACTCTGGATTTTCTCTATGATCTGGGCCGTCTTCTCTTCTTTGCCCTTGGGCGTAAGCCACACGATGAACTGCTTCACGGCGCTTTCCTGCACGCTGAAATAAAACGTAATGACCAAAGCAAGCATGATGGTGATAACCCCTCCGAAAATAGCGCTCGCAACAGGCAAGACGTTCCCCGACGCAAGCTGCGTCAGGTTCGCGAGCGCCTGATCCAGCCCGCCTCGAAAGCTGGTTGATTTGTCATTAGCGAACAACGGCGTATATTGAAAACGATCCAGGCTGTTATTGATCTCCTGGTAATAGTGCGGGATATCCTGAGCGATGTTCCGAACTTCGTTCGCGATCGGGCGGGAGATCCCGATCACCACCACCGTCAGTGCGGAAAAGAAAACTATATATATGAGAATGATGCCGAACGCACGCGGTATCCGTCGCTGCTGCAGATAATCAACGGTCGGGTCAAAGGCGGAAGCCAGGATGAGCGAGACGAATACCAGGGCGATAATATCGCGGATGAGCCACGCGAATCCGATGAGCACCAGTATCAAAAAAACCCGCAGGATCGAGCTCATCGATATCGAGAAAACGACCTTATTGCCATCACCGTTTGCCATAGATATAGTGTACTGGACAGGAGTGTTCTAGACAAGAGCTTTCAAGAACTTCGACGCCCCTTTATACGGTCCGATCAGCGCTAGATTCGCCAGTTTCCAGCGGATAATGTTGCGAGCGACACGATTCACGTCGTCAAGAGTGACCCGATCGAGAGTCGCAAGACGCTCTTCAAGGGTCTGCACCCTATCCGTCAAGAGTTCCTGACTCATCAAGAAAGACAGGTAGGTACTCGGTTTTTCAAATTTCAAAATCATCCGCCCTCGGATATTGTCTTTCGCCTGTTTCAGTTCCAACCGGCTAACTCCGCTTCGAGTCAACTTCTGTAGCTCATCACGGATGGCACGAAGTGATTCCTCCACTTTTCCCTTATCAACCCCTGCGTGAACAGCCAGATAGCCTGTGTCTTCATATGATTCGACCATGCTGCGTATCACATAGGCAAGCCCTTTGCGTTCACGAATCTGAATAAACAGCCGCGAACTCATCGTGCCCCCCAAAGCAACCGACAACAGCATCAGGGCGTCGAGCTTGGGATGCTTTCGTTTATATCCCGGAAAACCCAGCATCAGCTGCACCTGATCTGTCTCCTTATATTCAAAACGGGAGCGCGGGGATGATTGTGAAAATGTAATCGGTTGTATCTGCGCTTTCGATTTCTTCTTCATGACCGGCAGATAGCGATTGATCAGACGAAGAACTTTTTCTTCGGAAAACTTTCCGGCAACGCCGATCACCATGTTGCCCGGATAGTAAAAACGCTCTTTGTACGCCAGCAATGATTCATGCGGTACGGATTTGATAACTTGACGCGGGCCGCCAATCTCCCGGCCGAGGCTTGTTCCTGTATAGATAGTACTTTCAAAAATCTCATCAATTCGCATCATTGGGTTATCGCGGTACATGTTCAGCTCCTCAACGATCACACCCCGCTCCCGCTCCATCTCCTTTTTCTCGAACTTCGAATGACGGAGCATATCTGAAAGCATATCGATTCCGAGCTCCACGTGCGCTGACGCAGTTTCTATATAATATGAGGTGTTATCTTTACTGGTGAACGCATTGTATTCCGCGCCGACGGCATCAAGCTCTTTCGACAGCGCTTTGGTCGTCGGCCGTTTCGTGGTGCCTTTGAACATCAGGTGCTCAATGAAATGCGACACGCCGTTGATCTTCTTCGACTCCTGGCGCGAGCCGACCTTGAACATGATCTCCCAAGTCACCGATTGGCTCTCCTTTCTCGGCACCAACATGACGACGCTTCCGTCAGGACGTACGATCCGTTTATGCATTGAATTTTTTCTCCAAATAAGTACCAAGCTGGTCGATTGCGACACGGTCCTGCTTCATGGTATCGCGGTCGCGGACCGTGACTTTTTTGTCGTTCAGGGAATCGAAATCCACCGTGACACAATAAGGAGTACCTATCTCATCCTGCCTCCGGTACCTGCGGCCAATGCTTTGTGTTTCGTCATAGTCGACTCTGAATTTCTTGCGTAACGAATCGGCGAGCGACTTCGTGATAACTTGTAGCTCCTCTTTTTTTGACAATGGCAGTACCGCGACCTGGTACGGCGCTAAATGCTTCGGGATTTTCAAAACCACGCGCGTGTCCGTCTCGCCCTGCTCGGCCGTCGGCGCCTGTTCTTCGTGATATGCCGAGAGCAGGGTTGCGAGCACGGATCGATCCACGCCCCAGGTCGGCTCGATCACATGCGGCACGAATTTCTCATTCGTCACCGGATCGGTATAGGTCAGCTCCTGGCCGCTCATTTCGGCATGTCGCTTCAGATCAAAATCGGTTCGGTACGCAAGCCCGTACAGTTCCTTTCTGCCGAACGGATACTCATACTCAAAATCCATCGTGCGTTTGGAATAGTGCGCCAACTCGTCTTTCGGCATATCGACTTCCTGATATTCATTCTTGGTGATGCCAAGCGATGCGATCCACTCCTCCATTTCCTTCCGCCACTGTTCAAAATATTTCTTCCATTCTTTCTCTCGAACAAAATATTCGATCTCCATGATCTCAAACTCGCGCGTGCGGAAAATGAAGTTACCGGGAGTTATCTCGTTGCGGAACGATCTGCCTATCTGCGCGATGCCGAACGGAAATCCGACGCGAGTACTATCAAGGACCTGTTTGAAATCAACGAACATGCCTTGCGCCGTCTCGGGACGCAAGTAGGCGATCGTGCTTTCGTCCTCGACCGGGCCCACGAATGTTTTGAACATAAGGTTGAACGTGCGCACCGACGTCAGTTCTCCGCCGCATTCAGGGCACTCGGTCATTTCTTTCGGCGGTGTTTTCATGGCGCCGAGTTCGGGCTTGATGCCCTTTGCCTCGAGCAAATGATCGGCGCGAAAACGCCGTTTACATTTTTTGCAATCGACCAAGGGATCGGTAAAATTTTCCAAATGTCCTGAAGTCTGCCAGACCTTCGGGTTCATGATGACCGTGGCATCGATCCCGACGATATCTCCCCGTTCCTGCACGAACCGCTTCCACCACGCATGCTTGATATTGTTCTTAAGCTCCACGCCCAAAGGACCGTAGTCCCACGCATTGGCAAAACCGCCATAGATTTCCGACGACGGGAAAATAAAACCCCTGCGTTTGCAGAGCGAGACGAGTTTGTCCAATGAGTCGAGCATAAATCAGACCAAGTATATCCAATGTAGCGCTGTTCTGCAAACAAAAAAGCCATTTTCAGGAACTATTGACAAAATTTGCGTTATATGCTAATATATATAGTTTTACGTCCTGTCACATCTCAGGCCTGTAAACGCAACATACTCGCGGAGGAAGGGCACATGATCACAGTCGTGAGCCATGGAAAGAAGAAGGCAGAGATCATCATCAGCGGAGACGAAATCCGCAAGATCGAATTCCAGGGGCTGAGCCGCTACCAGCATCTGGAGATCATCAAGAAGGGCGACAACGTGACCCGCCACATCCGGCGCATACATCAGGGTCATGTCTGGGTCGACGCCTATGGCACCCGGTACCGCTACAACGGCGTTTCGTTCCAGATCTTCGATCTGGAGCATGATACCCAGGCGGCGTAAGAAAACCAGCGCCTTCAAAGAGCCGCGGTGATTTCCGAAAGGAACCCGCGGCTTTTGCATTTGACAAAACCCTCCCGACACGTTATGAGTGAGATACGTACCTTTCCCGGCTCCTCACAAAAGGAGAACAGCCATGACGGTCCTCTACAAGAAAACGGGAGATGGGATCGCGCTACTCACTCTGATGCCGTATGACGGCACCGTGACTCCGAAAAAACAGCGCGAGATGGATCTCGCAACTATCGAGGAGATGAGAGATGACGAAATGCTGTCGCACCTCGATCTCGCGACCCGCGCCGCAAAGACCTGGGTTCAGGGCACTGAGCCCGCCAAGCGGTAACCCGTCTCCATGTAGGAAACGGCCGCGCCGACACCAGTCGACGCGGCCGCCATCATTTCCAAAAAATTAAAGCTGCTGCGCTTTTTTCACGCTGATGCGTCCGCCGGTATCAAGCACCACTTCATCGCGCCTGCCGATCTCCCCTTTGAGCAATTGATTTGCAAGTGCGTTATCGACCTGCTCCTGGATCACGCGTCGCAAAGGCCGGGCACCGAATATCGGGTCAAAACCGTTCCGGGCAAGCTCTTCCTGAGCTTCCCGCGTTACGGTCAATGTAATGCCTTTTGTTGCAAGGCGTTTTGCAACACCTTTGAGCATAAGTCCTGCCACCTGGAAAATCTCCTCCCGGGTCAGCGACTTGAATACGACGATACCGTCGAACCGGTTCAGAAACTCAGGCCTGAAAATATCGCGCAGGACACCGCCGCGCAACAACGCGTCCTTGATCTTTTCGACCGGCGTGTTTTTCAGAACCTCATCCTGAATGAAGTTCGCTCCCGCGTTCGACGTGGCGATCAGGATAACATTGGTAAAATCAATGGTCCGTCCCAGCACATCGGTCAGCCGCCCGTCATCCATGACTTGCAGGAAAATATTCAAAATATCCGGATGCGCTTTTTCTATTTCATCGAGAAGCAAAACCGTGAACGGATTGGCACGGATCGCCTCGGTGAGCACTCCTCCCCTGTTGGAGCCGGGAGCGCCGATCAGACGGGCGATCGAGTCCTGGTTCTGATATTCGCTCATATCAAGCCGCGTCATTGCTTCTTCTCTGCCGAAATAGCTTGCGGCTACGGTCTTGGCAAGCTCGGTCTTTCCCACGCCGGTCGGCCCCAGGAAGAGCAGATTTGAAATCGGCCGCTTTTCATCGCGCAACTCGGCGCGCGACCGGCGCAACGCCGAAACCACAAGTTTGACTGCCTCATCCTGACCGATGATCCGCTCATGCATGATCTGCTCCAGATTCATAAGCACGGTCGATTCCCGCGCGGTCACCTGTGTGAGCGGGATGTTCGTTTTGCGCGAGACCAGCGCCGCGACATCCTCGCCGGAGATGACCTTGCTCTCGCGTTGCGCGATCCACGAACCTGCTTCGGTCATAAGATTGATCGCCTTTGCCGGCAAAAATTGATTGTGCAAATACCGGTCAGACAGATCGACGATACGTTCGAGCGCTTCGTAGGTAAAGAAAACGCGATGGCGGCCTTCGATTTCAGCGACGTGCGATTCAAGGATCTGAATGGTCTGATTCTTGCTGGGTTCGGACACCGGCACGCGCTCCAGGACGCCCATGAGCGCGCTACCCTCGATATATTCGGTGACTTTGCGCGGAGTGGACGTCGAAATGACCCACACGCCGTGGTTCTGGATCTCCTGCGACAATACTTCCGATAGGTCCAGATTTTCAGTCCCTGCAGATGATACGCCGACCAGGTTATCGATGTTCTCGATCGCCAGAATGATATTGCCGGAACGCAAAACCTCCTGTATGACCAGCAAGAGCCGTTCCTGTACTTCACCGGTCCGGCCAGCTCCCGCCACCAGAAACGGCAGGGACAGACTGACCAGGCGCTTGTCCTGAAACAGCGGCGGCACGTCTTCCGCGGCCATCCGGTTCGCGAGGCCTTCGACGATATTGCCCTTGCCCACGCCTTCTTCGCCGACCAGCATCACGCTCTTGCCGCCTTCCATGATGCGAAACAGCTCCTGTACTTCTTTGTCGCGGGCGACCGTGAGCGGGAGCTGACCAGCGCGCGCAAGCTGCGTCAGGTCGGTCGAGAACGAATCAAGGAACGGCGTTGCCGCGGCCGTGTATGACCGGTTGACCGGCCCTTTCGGTTTATAGAGCGATCGTGCGCGATAGTGCTGGTACCGTTCGCGCAACATATTGTTGAAATTAATCCACGTAATGACGTTCGTCACCTTGACCATGTCAACTTTGTAATTGTACAGAAGCTCCTGTATCTTTTCATCGGCACGAATGATCGCCAGAAACACATCGGTTATGCGCACGTTCGCGGCCCGAGCTTCCCGGGCAATGCGGTACGCATTCAGCACGATATTCTGCACCTCCGGGCTCAACGCGTCGTCTGATTTAAGCGGCGGGTAGTACGCAATCTGCCGTCGTAGCGCTTCAAGCAGCAGCTCTTCAGATAAGCCAAGACGCGTCAGAATCATAAGAATATCCCGGTGCTCGAACGTAACGCCAAAGAGCTGCAGCGAACGGATCGGCAGCTGCCCGTTACGCTCCGCATAGGGCCACACATCATCGAGCAGCGTGACGACCGAAGGATGGAGGTATTCGGAAATATTCACTTTGCCTCCTTCTTTCTTTCGCTGGTCATACTGCAATTTCCCTTTCTTGGAAGTGAGCTGATGATACAACCTGAACAACAGATACAAGTTGAGTGCGGCGATAAGCCAAATGGGTCCGATTGCGAAATCGCGCGAAAGAAAAATCAGATCGAACCATTCCTGATATCGGAACTCGACGAGGGTTCCGCTCCGATACACCAGAAAAATATTCAACGCAAGCAGCGCCACAAGAAATCCATCAATCGAATGCTTCACGGTGCGGTTCCAGCGCCGGAGCACGATATGCATTGCGTCGAGTCCGTAATCCCAATAAAGGATCTCATTGTTGAGAAACGCATAGCGTCCGAGCCCGCGGCATTCATGGCATGATACGAAACGGCTCGAAAAACGGGTGCCCTTGCAGACCGGGCATACGCTGAAAACAGCCTGACGCGGTGAGCTATCCGGTGACATACCGCAGTAGATAAATCTCAAGAATGCGCGACACGATCAAGACCGGCAGTAAAAGCCAAACGACGACGATGACCATTTGCACTATCGAGTAAATAAAAAAATAAACCGACCGAACGATCAGTATCACGATACGCATGAAAAAACTGATGATCCTGCCCGTGCGATCGTACTGCGCGAACATGGGCTTGAAAATATTCAGAAGCAGAAGTCGCAGTGCAAGATGATCCGCCATCTCGCCGATACTCTGCATGAACCGTTTCAGGCGGTATTTCAGTCCTGACGTATACCACCAAATAGGAAAATAGAGCACATCTCCGACAATATCAACCGCAATCGATCTGCCTGCTGCCGCGAAAATGTTTTGTTTTAGTGTCACGATGTTAAGTATACCACATGGAGCCGCAGGCCGCTTTTTTCCTGCAGAATTAGTAAGAGCCCTCGCGAGATCACTCGTTCGGGCTCTTAAGCCCGTTTTTTCGGGCATGTCCTTAAGGACATACTATATAGTACCATGTATTTTCGCTACTGTCAACCCCGTTAGAAGTCCCATACCAAAATTGTATTTATAATACCGTTTCTCATGATGAGACACAGTACCCCCTGCAAGCAATTGTCATACGGAACTTCTAACGGGGTCAAGAAAAACAAAGCCCCCGCGGCCAACACATTGGCGCGAGGGCGAAGCGAACAACTCGAAGTTATTCCCCCGGCTTCACAGGGACGCCGGGGAGTCCGAGAAAAAGTGAGAGAAAGAACACAAGCAGCAAACACCCGAAGAGGCCCAGAAGGATCCACGCTCCTCGCCTGGAAACGGTCTGAAGAGCCATCTTGCGACGGATCGGTTCAACCGGTGACTCGCTCATGTGTCCTCCTACGATTTGGACAGCAGGACAGCGTTGATCGTTGCAATGAGTGCCGCGGTAGTACTTTCCTTCGGGACGACCGCTGCAAATCCTGCGCTGCGATATTTCTCCAGAAATTCCGGCGGCTGATCGCAGAAAAGGATCACTGGCGTCCTGATCCCTTGATCCCGCAGAATGGCGAGCGCTTGCGCTCCGGATCGGTTCGGCATGTTGAAATCCGTAATGATCAGGTCGAATGGATCCTCCTCTTGCAAAACGGTATCAACCAACTGCCTTCCGTCGGAAACCATATCCACTGCATGACCAGCGGTCTCAAGCTCAATAGCGATGAGCCACTGCAGGCCTGGATCATCTTCAGCGACCAGAATATGAGCCATTATGACCTCCCTGGTTGTGTGTCCGAGTTGAAAAAATGTACGTACGACAATTGGTTTTCTCACAGGTCACTTTTTTTGTCAAGCCGCGCCGAGCGCGGCGCAGACCCTGAGCAAGCGAAGCGTTTCGAAGGGTCGATTTGACAAAAAAATGTTACA
>JACQKJ010000018.1 GCA_016204595.1 Candidatus Komeilibacteria bacterium
AGCGATTGCTCGCGCTCATCGTGAGAGCCGCCTAAGCCTGCACCGCGCTGCCTTCCGACCGCATCCAGCTCGTCTATGAAAATAATGCAGGGCGCCTGTTTCTTCGCTTTGCGGAACAGATCGCGCACGCGACTGGCTCCCACGCCCACAAACATCTCGACGAATTCCGATCCGCTGATGTGAAAGAACGGGACGTCGGCTTCGCCTGCGATCGCGCGCGCCATGAGCGTTTTGCCTGTACCGGGCGGGCCTACGAGCAGTACGCCCTTCGGGATCTTCGCTCCCAGAGAAATGAACTTCTGGGGTTTTCGGAGGAATTCAACAATTTCCGACAGCTCCACTTTCGCTTCCTTCGATCCTGCGACATTGGCAAACGTCACTTTGTTCTTGGTCTGCGGCTGGAATTGTTTGGCAGTGCTTTGGCCGAACATCATAGCTTTTGAGTTCGCACCCTGTATCTGCCGCATCATCATCCAGATGAAGAAGCCGATGATCAGTATGGGGAGCAGTATCGGAGCCACGGTCAGAAGCCAGAAGCCTGCCGTGCCGCTGTTTTTGACGGAGATCTTGACGGCGGTCAGTTTGTCTGGAGCGACGCTGAAGTTCGAGAGGAGCGTACTCAGGGATTCGCTCGGCTCCTTGAAGGCGCGTTCCGTGGTATTGTCAGCGAGAACGACCATCAGTTTGTCGCCGTCAACCTGGATCGATTTCACCTTTCCGTCATTGATCTGCTGCACCAGCGTGGCAATATCAACGTCATGCAGCGGAGCGCTCTCAAGGGAGAACAAGCTGAAAAAGGTAGCCACGATAAAAAACACGAGCAAAAAGGTGGCGGTATTTTTGAGCAGTGAGTTTTTCATCTCCTTGTTAGTATAACGGCGGTTCCGCATTTTGCCTAGCTCGCTGCTTCAGCCGGAGTTTCCTCTGCAACAGCGGGTGCCTTGCCTCGTTTGGCCTTGGGTTTTTTTTCTGTCGCTGTTGCCGCGGTTTCTTCGGGGTTTTCAGTAAGCCGTTTTATGGAAAGGCCGAGACGGTGATTTTCAGGTTCTATGCTGACGATCTTGAACGTGTGCGTCTGGCCGATCTTGACGATTTCGTCCGGATTTTTGATGGTTTTGGTTGACAGTTCGGAGATGTGCGCCAGCCCGTGAATTTCAGCATCCAGCTCGACGAAAGCTCCGAAAGGATTGGTTTTCAGGATCTTGCCTTGTACCGTATCACCGATATGGTACCGGTCCAGGACTACTTTCCACGGATCGTCCTTGAGTTTTTTCATTGACAGAGAAACTTTGGTGTCCTGAATGGAAATGATCTCGGCTTCCACCGTATCGCCCACGCGGACGATCGTTTTCGGGTCGTCGATGCGCTGCCATGCGAGTTCGGAAATGTGGATGAGCCCCTCGAGGCCTTCGCCGAATTCTATGAACGCTCCGAAATCAACAACACCGGTAATTTTGCCTTTGACATGGTCGCCAACTTTGTATTTCGAAAGGACAGCTTTCTGCTTTTCGTCCCAGGCCGCTTTTTCGGATACGATGAGTTTTTCCTCGGCCTCATTGACGTCAATAATCTTTGTTTTCATTGACTTATTGACGAAGGTCTTGAGATACGCAAGGATCTTGTTTTTATCTCCGCCCTCGATACGCGGGTAATTTTCCGTGGTCAATTGCGACACCGGCAAAAATCCCACGACATTGCCTACCTTGACCATGAGCCCGCCTTTGTTGGCGTCTATGATCTTGCTTTCGATGACCGTTGCGCTGCGCATCAGGTCGATGAGAGTATCCCATGCCTTTTGGTGGCCGGCCTGGCGGAAGGAGAGTTCCATCTCTCCGCGCTCATTTTCGAGGTCGATGACGGTCGCGATAGCCCGGTCACCCACTTTCAGTGACGAGGTCAGATTCGATTCATCTTCGATCTCTTTGCCCCGGATAATGCCGGTCGTCAGCCCCTCAATATCAATAAGAACTTCGTTTTTCGAAGCACTGATGACGGTTCCCTCGACGAGGTCTCCGATTTTAGGAAATCTGAGCGTGTCTCCTTTGCTTTTGAGCAGCATTTCCATCTCGCTCGATGCGGTCGCTGCCTGTGTTTTGGTGGTCGTAGCCATTCTGTGTGAACCCCGAACGGCTCGGGGTCAGTTAACCTGGGGGCTTTCCCTCAAGTTCCCGCGGCTGTGAGGCCGACAGGAGTAGTAAGTAAGGTTCGCATATTCTATCCTAGTTATTTACTTTTGGCAAGGTGTAAAAATTGTAGTAAAATGGAACTTGACATTGTCTGATATAAATAGTATTGTTACATGTTCTTTGATAATAGCTATTTACACCTATTTAGCTACAGCGTCGAGAATATGCCTATATTAGGGTATTTTCAGCGCTGTAGCTAAAGGCAAAGCCCTTATATTCTCCGCATGGTGCGGGGATTAAGAGGCTATGCAACCACAGAAAGGACTGACTGCCATGGGCACTCAGATAGCGCTCTGCGACGTTCGTGGACCGCTCGCCGACCTCCTCGAGAAGGTCTCGGGTGAAGACGGTGAGCAGTGGTTCGGCGGGCTCAAAAGGTTTCTTCGCAAGGAGAACCCCTGGGAACCCATCATCTTCAAAGCCCTAAAGACCATCCGTCTCGGCACCCACAAGAACGTGAAAGCTCTGAAGAGCGCCATCACGGACGCAGGTTTCCACATCTCTGACTGGGCCAACGACATCCTCGGCAAACGGGCTTTCACGATTGCTTCCAAGGAGACGTCAATCGACCTCATGACCGCGACGGTCGAGGAGCTCGGCTTCAAGGAAGCCACCCGTTACGATGCCATCTGCGCCAGGATCCGAGAGCTCGGCTACGAGCTCTGCCCTGCAGAGGTTGGCCCCCAGCTCAGGCTGCAGTACCAGGATCAGCCGCTCAACGAGTGGCTCGTGATCGCCATGGAAGCGATCTCCGTCTCGGACGGCAGCCTGTACGTGTTCAGCGTCCGGCACCTTGACGACGGTCAGTGGCTCGACACGTACCGCGGCAGCCCTGGCAGTCTCTTCAATCCCTTCTATCGGTTCGTCTTCACCCGTCGCAAGTCCCGTTAGAGACTCCGTCTCTAACGGGACAAGTAGCTCTCTGGACTCAAGTCCTCGGGTCTCCTTAGACCCTTTGGCTTTTGTCCTTCGATCCCGTGCCTTGGCACTTCGCCTCGGCACGGGATTTTCTTTTGACGCCAGGTTCACTTTCCGAGACATCGGATATTGAGAACAGCGACAAAGCGCCGGATGAGGCACCGTATCAAAGAGCACGCAACGAACGAAACCTATCAGTCGTATCTTGGCCTATTGAAGCATGGGAATACCTACGTTCTGCAAAACGAACTCTTAAATAGTTTCTTTCTCTGGCAAGCTGAACAGACTTGAGCGACAGCCAGGTCGAAACGCCCTGATTTTTGCCTATTTTTTAAGGGTTTTAAGTTCCGATTTGAGGGGTAAAACGCCTTTACTATCAGCACAATTTATGCTATTCTGTCCTCATTAAAGATGACGATTGTTGGTCGATTTTTTTATGCCCCGTAATACAACTCCGCGAAGATTTCATTTAGTAGGCTATAGGTCGATCATGCTTACTATGTTATATAGAACCAATTTAAAAATATTCATAAATTACCCCGTCGGAGCGCGGAGTTGATATACGGGGTATGCCCTGCACCAGTCGCCTTACGGCTCCGGTGCAGGGTTTCGCCCCCGTTATCATTTACGAAGAGTTAAAAACACATGCAGATCCAATGGTTAGGGTATAGCGCGTTTCGTTTTCAGAGCGACGGCACAACCGTGATCACTGATCCGGTTGACGCACGCTCCGGCACCAAAATAAACAAACAAGGGGCCGCTATTGTCATCGCAAGCAATCGAGATACTGACCCTGCTTCGGCCGTGATAGGCTCGCCGTTTACGATCGAGGCGCCGGGCGAGTACGAAGTGAAGTCGGTTTTTGTCCAGGGCGTTGCCGCGGGCGCATCGACCATCTACGGCATTACGATCGATGACGTGTATATCGCCTTTCTCGGGAGCGTCGCCATCAAAGAACTTTCTGATTCTCAGCTGAGCGTTCTTGAAGGGTCAGATATTCTGATACTGCCGGTCGGCGGAGGTCCGGTGTCGAGCGCCAAGGATGCGGTGGCTATTATCAATCAGATAGAGCCGCGGCTCGTCATCCCGAGCCATTACAGGGCCTCGGGCTCGAAGGGGCTGGACGGGGTCGAAGTGTTTCTCAAAGAATATTCAGCGCCGCACGAAGAAATGGATAAGCTGAAGATATCCCGTAAGGATCTGCCGCAGGACGACACGAGAATTGTTATTCTGAAGCCATGATCGCCGATACCTATAAACCGCTTATCGTATTGGGCGTGTCGGGCTTCCTCTTTTTCATTATTATGTTCGGCTGGAAGTATACACAGCGCAACCGTGGAGCAGAACTTGCCCAGGCGATACGGAATAATTTTGTAAGCACTATTGTCGCGCAGGGGACTGCCCAGACGCAGGCTTTCCAAGAACGGATTCAAGCCGCACATGCGGCGACGTCTTCAACTACCGATCCTGATCTGTATAACTAGCTATGTCTCCAAAAAAACACCTACCAGCGAAGCAACAGGAACCAGTGCAGCAGGCTGCCGCGATCACGGACCAGTCGATCGTCGAGGAAATGCAGACCTCGTACCTCGATTACGCCATGAGCGTCATCGTGGCCCGCGCATTACCCGATGTTCGAGACGGGCTCAAGCCGGTGCACCGCAGAATCCTCTATGCCATGTGGCGGCTGGGTTTGCATCCGGGCGGGCGTTTTACCAAATCGGCAAAAGTCGTCGGTGAGGTGCTCGGTAAATACCACCCGCACGGCGACACGGCCGTATATGACAGTTTGGTGCGCATGGCCCAGGATTTTGCCATGCGCTATACGCTCATTAACGGTCAGGGAAATTTCGGGTCTATGGACGGCGACAACGCGGCGGCCATGCGCTATACCGAAGTGAAGCTCCGCGGCATCGCTGAAGAACTTTTGAAGGACATCGAGAAGCAAACGGTTAATTTCGTACCGAATTACGATAATTCGGAAAAGGAGCCTGAGGTATTGCCTGCGCTGCTGCCGAACTTGCTTTTGAACGGAGCAGTCGGCATTGCCGTAGGCATGGCAACCACCATCCCGCCGCATAATCTGAAGGAATTGACCGATGCGTCGCTGCATCTCATCAAGAATCCTGATGCGACCGTCGAGGATCTGATGGAGTTCGTAAAAGGCCCTGATTTTCCGACCGGCGGCAGCATCTATGACATACGGGAAATAAAATCAGCATACGCGACCGGCAAGGGCAGGATCGTCATGCGCGGCGAGGCTGATATTGTGGAAGCCAAATCGGGCCATTTTAATATCATCGTCACCTCCGTCCCGTACCAGGTGAACAAGGCAACACTGATCGAAAAGATAGCCGAGCTGGTGCGCGACAAAAAAATAGACGGCATCAAGGACCTGCGCGATGAATCGAATAAGGAAGGCGTGCGCGTCGTGATCGAGCTCAAAAAGGACGCGTACCCGAAAAAGATCCTGAACAACCTATATAAGCACACGCAGCTGCAGGAAAGTTTCCACGTCAATATGCTGGCCCTCATTGATGGATTGCAGCCGCGCGTACTGACGCTCAAGACCGCGCTGGAGGAATATATCAAATACCGAACGGAAGTGGTGCGCCGACGGACGCAGTATGATCTTGACCGGGCAAAAGAGCGAGCGCACATTCTGGAGGGCTTGTGTATGGCTCTCGACAAGATCGATGCGGTCATCAAGACGATCCGGGCTTCGAAAGATAAGGACGTTGCCAAGATCAATTTGATGCAGAAGTTCAAGCTCTCTGAGCGGCAAGCGATCGCGATCCTTGAAATGCGCCTGCAGACGCTCGCGAATCTGGAGCGATTGAAGATCGAAGGAGAGCTGAAAGAAAAGAAAGCGCTCATCAAGGAATATGAAGCGATCCTCAAGAGCCCGGCAAAGGTGACGCAGGTCATAAGCAGTGAGATCCAGCAGCTGGGCGAGAAGTTCGGCGATGAACGGCGCACGAAGGTGATCAAATCAGCGGTCGGCGAAATGTCGGCCGAGGATCTGATACCGAACGAATCGGCTGTCGTCACGATCACGCACGACGGCTATATCAAACGGCTCTCGCCTGATACGTTCAAGGCGCAGAACCGCGGCGGTAAAGGGGTCATCGGGCTCACCACGAAGGAAGAAGATGAAGTTGAACATTTTTTCAGCACCAACACGCATAGTGATCTCATGTTCTTCACCACCCGCGGCCGCGTGTTCCAGCTGAAGACCTATGAGATCCCGCAGGCGTCGCGGACGGCGAAAGGCCAGAACATCGTGAATTTCCTCCAGTTGGGGCCCGAAGAGAAAGTCTCGTCGGTTCTGCCGGGCGAGGATTTTTCAGCGTTCAAGTATTTCGTCATGGTGACCCGCAAAGGGCTTATCAAGAAAGTGGAGATCGATAAGTTCGCAAAAGTACGGAGGTCCGGGCTCATCGCTCTCAAACTCAAAGGAGACGACACGCTCGAATGGGTGCGGCTTTCAAGCGGCGATGACGATGTGATGCTTGTTTCGACGCAGGGGCAGGCAATACGGTTCAAGGAAAAACTGTTGCGGCCGATGGGCAGGAACGCGGCCGGCGTCAGAGGCATGCGCCTGCGCAAGGGCGATGATATCGTGGGCATGGACTTGGTTATCGGGGGCAAGGCCGCCGCGACCGAGCAGCTCTTGACCGTGATGGCGAACGGGTTTGGCAAGCGGACAAAACTAACCGAATACAAGACCCAGGGACGCGGCGGCTCCGGCGTGAAAACGGCGCAGATTACCTCCAAGACCGGTCCGATCAGCGCGGCCATGATCATCGACGGCAAACGGGAAAAAGAGGATCTCGTTATAATTTCACGCATGGGACAGGTCATCCGCCTGCCGCTGGGCACCGTCAGTTCTCTGGGGCGAGCAACCCAGGGCGTGCGGCTGATGCGATTCAGCGAAGCAAAAGACCAGGTATCGAATGTCATTCTCATCTAACAGCATGGAGTATAAGGAACGCAGGGACAGCGGAGAGGATCATGTTATCACCAAAGCCGATGAAAACGCGCTTTTCAGGCTGCAGCTCGCATTGAGTTCAGTCGACAAACGAATTGACGCTGGAGAAGATACCGCAGAATTAAAAGACGCGCGAGATATGCTGCAGAGCCAAGTCGAATTGCTGGAACACATTTTGGTCGAGGAGGATGAGAGCGAACGAGCGGAACTGGAACAAGAATTCCGCGATCTGGTGAAGTCGACCGAGGACATCCGCCGCAGATGGCGTAGTTCAGAGGAGATACAGTAAGGATCGTCATTTTCATGGTATACTCATAGTATGAAATTTCGAGCTGATACCCTTTTGGCCTCGTTCGTTGTCGCGCTGTTTGCTTCATTTTTGACCGCACTGGCCGTACTTCTGGTCAAAGGATTGACCGTATCGGTCTTCCGCAGCACATTGCTTGTCGATCTTATTTTCAATATCTACATTTTGTTCTTTTTTGCGGGCTTTGTTTTTTTCAAAGGAAGCTCGACTGCCGCGTGGCTCCTGTATCGGCATGATGTCGGGTGGGGCTACAAGGTACGGTTGCGTCAGATACTGCCCATCTTCGCTTTGTCATTCGTCATGGCCATTTCGGTCTACGCGGCCATCTACTCGTATCTCACCTCTGAGTACCGATTCCTCGCGCTCGTGCACGGCCCGAAGGAAGTCGTTGAGAAAGTCAGACAGCTCTGAGCGCACCTACATGTATCTGCTGTTATTGTACGTTGTGGAAATACATTTTTAATGCATCCGTACGAAACGCCTGTTTTTCATTATTCGATGGCTGCTCCTCGGACTTATCGTCTACGGCTTTATTGAGTTGTATCGATATTTCAGCTACTGGGGGGTCGGTGTCGGCGTTTTGATACTGCTGGTCGCCTCTCTTGTTCTTATCATCAGTTTTGTCACCTCATACCTCTTGTCGCATCGTACGCAAGTTCTTACGGGGCTGCGCCGTGTACTGTGGTGGCTCATAGGTACACGCCTATGGAGAGCGGTTGACGGCAGGGCCCGAAAGCGCTTCCCGCGAGTATATCGGATGCTTCGGAAAACGATCGATCTTACCACAGCTCCCGGCATTAGTCTTGCGGTGGG
This sequence comes from Candidatus Komeilibacteria bacterium, assembly GCA_016204595.1. Classification (GTDB taxonomy): domain Bacteria; phylum Patescibacteriota; class Patescibacteriia; order UBA1558; family 2-01-FULL-52-15; genus JACQKJ01. The sequence goes on from JACQKJ010000018.1 coordinate 8,216, forward strand.
TATTAGCCTCAGCATCGTGTTTTTGCTTCTCTTTCTCGGCACGGCATTCGACGTCGTATTCGGGATCGACGTTGCCCGCGCTGACGTTCGTTTTATGTATCTTATCCGGACCATGATTTCCGATACTGCGACCGTATGGTTCGTTTTTGTAACGCGGCTCGCGAACGCGGCAACGATACTCACTCTTTTCGCTCTCATCGCATTATATCTGCTGCTGCTTCGCCAGTACCGCTGGATCGCCTACCTTGCGCTCGCGACGAGCAGCGGGTATGTGTTGTTTACGTCTATGAAGTGGCTTTTTTTGCGTCCTCGCCCTTCCGACCTGAACCTTATCGCGCTTCCTTTTGATCCAAGTTTTCCGAGCGGACACGCTCTCCTGAGCGTTTGTTTTTACGGATTTTTAGCATTCCTTATTATCAGGAAACTCAGGTCCATACCGCTCAAAACGCTTGTTGCAGCGGTCACGTCACTGCTGATCATCGTGATCGGCTTGAGCCGCGTGTATCTGGGCGTGCATTATCCGAGCGATGTATTCGGCGGATGGTATTTGGGTCTGGGAGCGCTGTCACTCGTCATTACTTTTTTTGAGGTTGAGCGTGTTTTTCATTTTCCCGGTCTTACCGCAGTGAAAGATTTAAAATACTCAAAAAAATTTCAAACATATTATCTGACGCTCTTGGTCGTGAGTATCGTCGTTTTTTTGCTGTGGTCACGTCCGCTCATGAACGAATATACGCAGTCGCGGCAGGTACAGACTGTCTCCGCGATCGTCGATTTTATTCCGCAGGCGCATACGCACAGCGAGAATCTTGTGGGTCGTCCCATGTCGCCTATCAGTTTCATCGTCATTGCCGACCGCGGCCGGCTTATTTCCGCGTTCCAGGCGGCGGGCTGGCATCTGGCAGACCTGCCGAACGTCAGGAATTTTTTCAAGCTCTATTCGAACATCGCGAAAGACACACAATACCCGGCGGGACCGCTGACCCCGGCGTTTTACAATAGCCGGACCAATGACATGGGATTTGAGAAGGAAACCGTTGAAGCAACCTCGCGCCAGCGGCACCACACGCGGTTTTGGGACAGCGGATTCCGTTTGCAGGGTGTCACGATCTGGGTCGCGACGGCGAGTTTTGATGAGGGGATCGGCATCGGGCCGGAGATCAAATTCCCGACGCACAAGATCGACCCGCATATCGATATCGAGCGTGAATTTATTTTCAGCGATCTTCAGGCCACCGGCCTGATCAGTGAATCGCATAAGGTGCCGATTGTTCCTCCCGAACAAGGGACCAACGCGGCAGGAGACCCGTTTACCACTGACGGGTGGGCCTATAGCATTACCCTTGTCCCGTAATACGATTGACTGGGGTACAGGGGCATGTTAGTGTTGACTCAGCATGATGACCGTTGAACATATCTATAAACTGGCGATCAAACTCGGCGTCCAGAATGACATCAGGGGCCGTGCTGCTGTGGAACGAACGCTTGCAAAAGCGCGGAAGCACCATGAGGAGCTGCCAGCGAAGAAAAAAAAGCATTTTGACGCTGACCGGCTGTTCAATCCGTATATGGATACGAGATTTTTTGGCGACCGGAACAAGCGGGTGCGCCGCGTGATCGTTGGTATCGATATGGACTCGTCCGAGGTCATGCTTACGCACGAGCTGAATCGGATGTTCCCGAAAAAACCGATCGATCTTATCATGTCACATCACCCCTTAGGCAAAGCGCTGACGCAAGGTTTGTCGGATGTCATGCGGCTGCAGGTAGAGCTGCTGCATCTTTTCGGCATCCCGCTCAATATCGCCGAGAGCTTGACCAAGAAGAGGCTCGACGAAGTGAGTAAGAACACGCAAGCCGGTAATTATTTCGGAACGATAGATGCTGCGGCACTGCTGGGCTACCCGGTCATGTGCGTGCACACGCCGGCCGACAACATGGTTGCGCGTTTTATCTTTGATTTGATTAAAAAAAAGGGTAAGCGGCTGACAACGGTCGGTGATATCATGGATATGTTTATGGAGATCCCCGAATATCAGATAGCCATGGAACGCGGGAACGGACCCTATATCCTCATCGGAGATCCGGAGAATTACACAGGTAAGATTGCGGTGACGGAAATCACCGGCGGCACCGAAGGATCAAAAGATATGTATGAAAAACTTGCGCATTTCGGGATCGGTACGGTCATCGGCATGCATCTGTCGCCGAAAAACGAAGAGGAAGCCCGCAAACATCATATCAACGTCTTTATCGCCGGGCACATGTCATCCGATTCTCTGGGCATGAACCTTTTTCTGGATGAGCTGGAAAAACGCGGCATCGATATCGTACCGACGTCGGGCTTTACCCGAGTGAGCCGCTTTAGGAAGCCTAAGACAAAGTCAAGCAAGCGGCGCAGTTAAACGTCGAAGTTCTAAAATCTAAACCACTAAACAAATTCCAAATTACAAACTCCAAAAACCAAACTCGCCCACAGGGCGATCACCCAGTGGGTGAAAATTACAAACTCCAAATTTCAAAACAATACCTTTCGCTGTAGTTTGTTATTTGTAAATTGAAGATTGGTATTTATTTGGAATTTGGGATTTGGTGTTTGTAGTTTGTTTAAATGTTTAGAATTTAGTGCTTAGAGTTTAAATCGCTATGGCAGACACTACACAGAATGTGCAGCTTGACGATAAAGAACTTCTTAACGCTCGCGAACTGAAGGAGGATAAAACATGGGACCTGACCTTGCGGCCCCGCAGTTTTACCGATTACGTCGGACAGGAGCAGGTGAAGGAAAATTTGCAGATCTTTCTGACCGCGGCGAAACAACGCAAGGAGCCGATCGAGCACGTGCTCATCTACGGGCCGCCGGGCCTGGGCAAGACCACGCTCGCGCATATCATCGCGCGCGACATGAACACGAATATCCGCGTGACGTCAGGCACTGCCATTACCAAGAGCGGAGATTTAGCCGCGCTGCTGACAAACCTGCAGGAGGGCGACATCCTTTTTATAGACGAGATACACCGCCTCCCGAAAGTCATCGAGGAGGTTTTGTATCCTGCGATGGAGGACTTTGTGCTGGATATCATTCTGGGCAAGGGGCCTTCGGCGCAGGTCGTCAGGCTTAATATGCCGCGCTTTACCATTATCGGAGCGACGACGCGGTACAATTTACTATCTGCTCCGTTACGCGACCGGTTCGGCGTTACGTACCGCTTGGATTTTTACCGTAAAGAGGATATTTCAAAGATCGTGCAGCGATCCGCAAAGTTACTTTCTCTTGATCTTGACGCTGATGCCGCCGCCGAAATTTCAAAACGAAGCCGCGCTACTCCTCGTGTCGCGAATCGCATCTTGAAGCGGGTCCGCGATTTTTCCCAGGTCAAAGGGGACGGCGGCAGGATCACCATCGGACAGGTGCAGCGGGCACTTGAGATGCTTGCTGTCGATCAGATGGGCTTGGAAGAACTGGATCGGCGGCTGCTGCGCGCGAT
>JACQKJ010000019.1 GCA_016204595.1 Candidatus Komeilibacteria bacterium
CAGTTAGAGAAATGGGAAATCAGAAATCCGGCACGTGCGCTTCCTCACCCGCTTTTTTCTATATATGATCAATTCCCCCTATCCGTTTTCATTAACTGACTTCCTACTACTTATTACCTGATTTCCTATTCATCAAACCATCTCTACAAAACTGACATCCAGCAGATCGGTCTCTTTGTACTTTTCCGGACCGGTTTTTTCGTACAACCGCAACTGCTGGAATAATTTGATGCTCCCGACAGGCGCAATAAGCAGACCGCCTAGTTTCAGCTGATCCAGCAGGGTGGAGGGCATCTGCTCGGGAGCTGCGGAGAGCATGATCTTGTCGAAAGGTGCTTCCTCGGGTATACCCTGCCTGCCGTCGCGCAGATAACAAATAACGTTCGTATAATGCAGCTTCTTGAGAGTAGCTTTGGCTCGTTCATAGAGTTCCGGCACCACCTCAACAGTAAAAACCTTGGCCGCAAGTTTTGAAATGATTGCTGCGGCATATCCCGAGCCTGTCCCGATTTCAAGGACGCGGTCAGATGGTTTGAGACGCAGCTTTGAAACCATATACGCGACAATGTACGGCTGCGAGATGGTCTGGCCGAACCCGATCGGCAAGGGGTAATCCTCATACGCTGAACCTGCATCCTGCGGCAGGACAAATGATTCCCTTGGCACGCTTTGAAATACTTCCAAAATGCGCGTGTCCGTTATATCTCGCTCGCGAAGCTGCCGCAGCATGTGCTCTCGCGCCTGCGTCAAGCGTTCGTCATTATTCTGAGTAAGATGCATCATTGCTCCTGGTTCACGACAGCTGGTTAATTTTATAGGCCAGTATGAAATCGTTCTCCGAAAGCCCCTTGATCGCGTGCGTGGACAGCTCGACGCGGACACGTCCCCATCCGAGCTCAAGGTCAGGATGATGTCCTTCCGCTTCAGCCAGTGCACCGATCGCATTCACGAATGCAAGAGCCTTTTTGAAATCGGGAAATTTGAAAGCGCGGGCAATGCTTTTCCCGTCGGCGTCAATAGACCAGCCCGGCACGACCGCGAGGTACGGCTTGGCCTGTTCAGCTGTGAACGGCTGTACCCCGCCTTCGCATGGTACGCACTGTTTCGATCCCAAATCCATAGTAACTTCAGTATAGCATATTACTCGGCTAGAGCTTTTTTCCGCCGCGCATGCAGCCAGACCTTATACAATTCGACAACGATAATGATGCTCGCCGCGACAGCTACGAGCCATAAGAATTCCAACGGTGAAAGCGGCTCCAGCTGAAACGCATGACGAGTCACCGGAGCGACCATAATAAATATCTGCAGCGCAAAGGACAAAAGCAGGGATCCGGTGACGGCTGAATTGCTGAAAAAACCTATCTTAAACAACGAGTGATCCAGTGAACGCATATTAAGCACGTTGAACAGCTGAAAAAACACCATGAGCGCGAACGCCGCCGTCCTTGCTTTCTCGACGCCGAACGGCAGGAATCCGCGAAAGGCAAAAACCGTAATGCCCGACATAACAAGCACAGAAATGATGATGTATGGCACGACCTCCAGCGAGAGAATCCGCTCTTTGCTTTTACGCGGCGGGCGATCGAGAAGATCATCGTGCTTGCCTTCAGTGGCTAAAGCGATATTCGGAATGCCGTCAGTAATAAGATTGATCCAGAGTATTTGCAATGCGGTGAACGGCAGCACTGAACCGGTGCTGATGGTCGCGAGGATGGTCGCGATCTCCGCGATGCTCGTCGTGATCATAAAAAAACTCGTCTTGCGGATATTGTTGAAAATAAGGCGTCCCTGTTCAATGGCCTTGATAAGCGTCGCAAAGTTGTCATCTGAAAGCACGATATCGGCAGCCTCCCGGGCAACATCCGTGCCGATCGTGCCCATGGCTATGCCGACGTTCGCATATTTCAAGGCTGGAGCATCGTTCACGCCGTCTCCGATCATCGCCACGATCCTACCGTGTTCCCGCAGCACGCGGATGATCTCCAGCTTCATCTCCGGTGTCATGCGGGCGAACACCGAAGCCTGTTGTATCACCGAGCGCACCTCATGCGCCGAAAGCTTTCGAATATCTGCTTCAGTAACTACCCGTTGTTTTTTGTCAGCGGGATCCAGAAGCCCGAGTTCCCTGCCGATCGCCGTCGCCGTCGCCGCATGATCCCCCGTCGCCATGACGACACGGATACCTGCTCGTTTCGCATCGGCGACAGCCTGTGCCGCCTCAGGCCGAAGGGGATCGTTAATTCCCATGAAACCGACAAAGGTGAGTTCTTTCTGCAGATCAGAGGTGCAATTCTGAATTTTTACCGGCAGTCTGCGGATGCCGCAGGCGACCACGCGCATGGCCTGATCGGTCATTTCAGACAGCCGTTCCTGCAAACGAGCCATGATCGTTTCGTCGATCTTGACGGCACCGTGAGCTGTCAATACATGTGTCGAACGCGCTAAAACCGCTTCCTCGCCTCCGATAACGAACAGCTCATGTTGCGGTTTTGAAACGATCGCGCACTGTGAACGGCTTGACTGAGAAAAAGGCACCTGGTCAACAATGGTCAACTCCTCAGCTACGGCGTCCTTGGTAAGTCCTGCTTTCTCAGATACAACCACGAAGGACGCTTCGGTCGGGTCACCGACTACCTCATAGCGATCGCGCTCCAAATGTACGCTCGACGTGTTGCACAGCGCGGCTATGTGCAATAATTTTTTCAGAACAGGGTGTTCAAGGGGTTGTATTGCCTCATGTCCGATGTAGAAAGACCCCTTCGGCTCCCATCCTTCCCCAGATACTTCGATGTCGGCTTCTGCGGTCACGATTGACCTTACCATCATGGAGTTCTGCGTGAGCGTGCCGGTCTTATCGGTCAGAATTACCGATGTCACCGCCAGATCCTCGATTGCCGGTACATGGCGGATGATCGCCTTTTGCTGCGCCATGCGATAGGCGCCGACGGCAAGCACTATGGCGAGTACCGCCGGCAGGCCTTCAGGAATGCTCGAGACGAGGGTTGCGATCGAAAAAATAAGCACATCAACGAACAGCAGTCCGCGAAGCAAAAAACCGATGGCAAACGTCAAAAGTGCCGCAACAACGGCGACGACGCCGAGCTGAAATGCGAGATAGTTCGTTTTTTTGCTGAAATGCGACGCCTCGCGCTTGGTACCGGTTATGCTGCGCGCGATCGTACCAAGCTGTGTATGACTCCCCACTGCCACGACAATGGCCGTAGCAGTTCCCGTAACCACCATGGTTCCCATCCACACCATATTGACCCTATCGGCGAGCGGGGTGTTTTCCGCAAGGGTTTTATTCTGTTTTTCCACCGGAAACGATTCGCCGGTCAGTGACGCTTCCTGCGCTGCACAGTCGCGCGCGTGAATGATACGCGCATCCGCAGGCACGCGGTCCCCTGCCTGCAGCACGAGTATATCACCATATACCAACTCTTCCGCGGAGATCACATCGACGATGCCGTCTCGCAGCGCTTTGGCTTTAGGGACAAGCAGCGACTTCAGGGAAGTAATGGCGTTTTCTGCTCGGCGCTCCTGTACAAAGCCGATCGTAGCATTGAGAAGGACGATCGCGATGATTATGTAAGCGTCAAGCGGTTTTGAATAGAAAAAAGACAGGAGCGCCGCAACGAACAACACGTAAATGAACCAGCTTTTCAGCTGGCGCAACCACACCATGAAGAGCGATGCCTTTTTCTCATCAGGCAACCGATTGGGTCCGTTCTGCGCAAGTCGTTTCAGTGCCTCCTCAGCTGTTAAGCCGGCCGGGCTGCTTGCAACCTCACGAAAGACGCGCTCGAGACGCTCCGCATAATACTCCATACACAGACTAGTATACCATCCAAACGCCGGTTGCGTCTAAGCTGCTCGTCGCCTGCGTGCCGCAAACCAGAGCGCTCCATAGACCGCCGCCAGCATGGACACATATGCGGTGAAAAAAAGATAGAAAAATCCTTCCGGATAGGCACGGATGAGCGCGTGCTTCGCCGGGTCCAGTTGCCAGACATCATTTGAAAAAATAAGTGTATGAAGGCCGAAAAAGGCCTGATCGAAAAAAAGCGCAGCAGCGCCACCGCCAAGCGCAACAGTCAGGAAGCCGTACGCGCCAGCTCGTCTCATGACTTCAGCGGTCGTATTTTTTTTCCGCACCGCCAATAGTGCAATGACCGATGCGACGAAACCGATAGCCGTACCCATTTCTATAAACTTGAAAAGTGCCTTGACGTCACCGAGGTGTTTCCGCTCGCGCTCAGTAAACAAAGTGTCGGGAAGCGGCGGGTTGGAAAAAAAATACGACCGCACCGAATGAGAAACAAGATATCGCTCGGAGGTCTCCTCAATCGCAACTGGCGTTGCGGCAAAAAGGAGGTTCTCGAACTTTTCGCTCTTCAGAAGGATGCTAAACAAAAAAAGAGCGACAAAAAGCATGATGCCCAATGAGGCAAGAAAGGAAACGATGCATTCAGAAGAAATAATCTTCATCATCACACGGCCGCGCGTATACCTACAGTCGCTGCGGTCACGATACCAGCAGCTATGAAACCGCCAAGTCCGATATACAACATGGAGGGACCTTTTTTGAGCCCGAAGAGCCATGCCGCCAGTGAACCGGTCCAAATACCGGTAGCGGGCAGCGGGATAGCGACAAATATGCACAGCGCGAGCATGCCGTACGTCTGGTATTTCGCATCGAATTTTCTGCGCGTACGCTCGAATAGTTTTGAAAAAAATTCCGCGAAGAGCCGTGAACGCTGCGATAGCGTGCGCTGCAGCCAATCAAAACCGTAGAGAATCGCGACCATTGGCACCAGGTTGCCGAGAAACGATACCGCGAGCGCAAGCCACGGCTGCATGCCCCATGCACCGATAGCAAGCGGAATGGATACGCGCAGCTCAGTCACCGGTACCATGGCGAGGAAAAAGGTTGCTAAAATTGTTTGTACGTCAGTCATGGAATCAAACTAGTGCGCCTGACCCCGCTATAGCGGGGTGACCCCCTTTAAGGAAGCTGATGCTACTCACGTGCCGTGAACCCGAACGGTTGCCCTATACTGCTCACTCCGTTCGAGCTGCGCCCTGAACCCTTAGTGGTTTAGGGTACAGGGCATGCCCTAGTCGCTCACAGTTTATGGCTGTGCCATGCACTGGAGCGTAGCGACTAGTGCATGGTGCCCCCAGTAGGAATCGGACCTACATTACAGGCTCCGGAAGCCCGCGTTCTATCCATTAAACTATAGGGGCAAATGAAAGCGGCGGGCAGGTATCCATCTGTCGCCCACCGGGCGATCACCCTGTGGGTGAAGCTACAGGCGCGTATTCTGCATCCCGCGTTCCCTGCCCCGCTCGGAGCGCGTAGCGCGACTGGTGCGGGGTATCCATTAAACTATAGGTGCCGAACCAAAGCCATTGCAGTGTAGCCAAATCAGCGGGACAAAGCAATTGTTCATGAAAACTGCAGCGTTCCTACCACGACCGCGATTTGAAGGGCTGCGGCGACGCCGTTCGCGAAAATGAGCGGCTTTTCATTGTGCACAATGCCATAGATCAACCAGCAGAAAGAACCGATCGCATAGCCGGCCCAGGAAAGCGAAGACACGCCGCCCGCATCCTGGTAATACCAGATCTTGATGATCTGCGGCACGGTCATAAGCGGCGCTCCCATACCGATAACGTACATGAAACGATCAATGTATCTGCGGGCACCCGCTGACTGAATACCCGCCATTCTCCGAACATGATGCCTGTGAAGATTGAATGGCATAGATTATTTTGCAGAAACGGCGGTCAGAAGACCTTTGGCCCACGCGCGTATTTTTTTCTCATTCGCATCCTGATCGAAGAAAAAAGAATCGACGCGCAAGGTCTGCCCTACCTGCGTGCCGCCGATCTGTTTGACGAGAGCCTCGAGATGGTTCGCAGCTATGCAAAAATTGGTATAACTCGAATCTCCGAGTCCAAAAATGGCGAATCGCCTGCCCGGAAATTGTCTGCCAGCCAGACGATTTTTGAATTCAATAAAATGCTGCTGCAGTTGACCTTCAAAATGCCGCTTGGGCGTGATGAGCTCCCAGGTGCACGATCCGAAAGTAACCAGATCGAACGCAGTAAGCTCCTCCGGCTGGACATCATGCGCCGATCTCAAAACAACGGTGTTGCCGGCGCGCGACCAGACCTCCTGCATGGCTTCGCTCGCAACCCGCGTGCTGCTGGAGTTGGTTCCGTAGACGATGATGATTTTCATAACTGCTCACTATAGTATACCGATTTTGGCGCACGAGAACAACATAAGCGGACAGCCAAAACCGGCGGCCGCAGGCCGCCGGTCATACTCCTTCGCTATTCTGCCGTATGACACACGGCTTCGATATTATTACCGTCCGGATCGTGGACGAACGCAGCATAATAATTGGCATGGTAATGCATCCTGATCCCTGGCTTGCCATTATCACGGCCGCCTGCAGCCATCGCAGCCGCATAAAACGCGTCCACTGTTTTGCGGTCAGGGCTTGCGAACGCAATATGCGTTGATCGCGCTCCAAGTTTTTGAGAAACCCAGAATTCAGGTTTACCCTTTGGCCCGAAACCTCCTGACGTGCCGAACTCCATAATGAGTTCGTAGCCCAGTGGCATCAGGGCCTTCGTGAAAAATTCCTTGCTCCGCGCATAGTCGCGCACCCGGAGCGAAACATGATCTATCATAGGCATATCATTAATGGTAACGCATTAAAAATCGCATATGACAATGACTATGAAGTAAGTATAACACAACAGCAAATGATGCCTATGTATCTTTAAAAGCCGCCAACCCTTGTCAAAGCGTAGAACTTGGGGTATAGTACTCCTCGTTCAGAAAAACAGTTCTTCACTGTTGAGGTGGTAGTTTCCGCCGGAGGCGAACCCGCCTTTGGCGGGCAGCAACCAATATGGTAACACCTGCTTGTCACGCAGGGTTCGAGCCGGGCACCGCGCAGCGGGGTAGCGAATAAATAGTTTTATTCGCGACGGCGAGAACGGGTTGAGCGCTGTCGCGCTTAACACGCGACAGCGAAACACTGGAGCGGATTAATAATCTGAAATGTTTGCCTGTGCTGGGGTGGTAGTTCAGCTGGTTAGAACGCCTGCCTGTCACGCAGGAGGTCGCGGGTTCGAGTCCCGTCCATCCCGCCACAGGCAAACATTTCTTCAAAAATTCGATTCCCGTCCATCCCGCCAGTGATGTGCTGTTTTTTGTTTTAATAGAAAGAAAACAGAAGTAAAAATAAATACGATACTGATCCATTGCGAGAAGCGCAGCCCGGCGAACAGAGGCATAGGATCGATCCGGACAAAATCCATGAAAAAACGTATGACACCATAACCGATGAAATAGAGCATGGTGACGGACCCAAGCGGGCGCTTCCGCTGCAACAGGGAATACAGCAATGAGAAAAGGAACAGGTTCAATACCGACTCATAAAAAAATGCCGGATGAAAATAGGAAAACGTTTCATACCCGGGTATGCGCTGGTCAGGCGCGATGAAAATCCCCCATGGAGCATCCG
>JACQKJ010000020.1 GCA_016204595.1 Candidatus Komeilibacteria bacterium
TGCAATTGTAACACTGCGGTGTCAAACTGCCGCCTGATCTACACGACGGCAGCCAGCTGCCGCATTTGATCTTCACGCCAACGACCAAGGCTCAGCAAGGACATGATGAGCCGCTTGACTCGGGAGAGGTCACCAGGCGGTATCCGTGGGCCTGCAGGCTGTCAACACGGCTGTTCGAGATAGCGAGCGAGTACGCTCGAGAGCGTGGCATCATCATCGCCGACACCAAGTTCGAATTCGGTGAAAACGGCATGCTCGCCGATGAGGTTTTCACACCCGACGCATCGCGGTTATGGCAATTCAAGGAATGGGCAGCCGCAAACGAGAAAGGAGAGGCGCCGGAGGGCTATGACAAGCAGCCCGTTCGGATCTGGGCCGAGAGCATGGGGATCGACAAGCTTTCCCCGAAACTCGAAGGAGATTGCAGGCGTGTCCGCGAAACGCCGGTTCCTTCCGATCTGCTCAATACGCTACGCGGGAGGTACCTGCAGATTTTCAAGCAGCTCACCGGCACGGACATCACCACGTTCCAAGATCGTGACATGGGTTTGAAGTATATGACCCGCCCTGCGTAAGCTTGGGTAATTCGTTGTTGTGACACATTTGAAAAGGAGGAAAAAGCCCTGTACCCAACGTGGTGCAGGGCTTTTCTATATTTTACGCGCAAAAGGTAGTATACTGGAGTCATTCGCTATGGCTCAATTTTCCCAATACACGAACAAAACAGCTGACTCTGTTTTGTCTTTGCTTTCATCCGACAAAACTGCAGGATTAAACCCTGCCGAAGTTGCAAAACAGCTTTCGCAGCATGGGCCCAATGAAGTTTCAGAAAGCGTCCAGGGCTGGATTGTCCTGTTGCGCAGGCAATTTGAATCGCCATTCATCTATCTGCTTCTGGTCGCAGCGATTCTGGCGTACGCGTTGGGCGAGCGCATAGACGGCTCGATGATCGTTCTGTTCGTGCTCATTAACGCAACCATAGGTTTTTACCAGGAATTCCGTTCGGAGCAGACATTGAAATTGCTGCGGCAATATGTCATCAAGGAGACGCGCGTGCGGCGCGGTGGGTCAGAGCAACTTATCCCGAGCAGGGAGCTGGTACCGGGAGATGTCGTGATCATCGAGCCGGGCGACGTGCTTGCGGCCGATATGCGCGTTATTGATGAAACGAATCTCGTGCTGGACGAGTCTGTGCTGACCGGTGAAGCGGTTCCGGTCGAAAAGAACACGGCGCCACTCCGTGAACAGGCGACAGAAATCTTCAATGCTTCAAATATCGTTTTTTCCGGCACCTCCGTCGCAAGCGGCAAGGGATTGTGCGTTGTTATCGCGACCGGGCGCGACAGTATTCTCGGCAACGTGAGCAAGTTGACCGCAGAGACGGTGCGGGTCAGCGGTTTTGCGAAGGGCATCGGCAGGTTCAGTTCCTTTATCCTTCGCCTCGTCATGGTAACGCTCATCTTCATCGTGCTGGTGAATATTGCTCTCAAAGGGACGAGTAACGTCGCTGATCTGATCATTTTCGCCATTGCGCTTGCGGTGAGCGTCATACCGGAAGCGCTGCCGGTCGTTACGACGTTCTCTCTGTCGCGAGGCGCGCTTCACTTGTCCAAGCACCATGTCATCGTGAAGCGCCTGTCCGCGATAGAGGATCTGGGCAGCATTGAGGTGCTCTGCACGGACAAGACCGGAACCCTGACCGAGAACGCCCTGACCGTTGCTGATCTGTTCTCCGCAAGCGATGCCAAACCGGTTTTTTTGGCGAGTTTGGGGGCTCCTTTTTTGACCGAGAAGAAAAAACAGCCGAACAATGCGTTTGACATCGCACTCTGGGCGAAGCTTCCATCGCACGATCGGGAGCGTGTGCACGCGTACTCGCGTATCGATGAAATTCCGTTCGATCCGGTGCGCCGCAGGAACAGCGTTATCACTGCTGCCGGTTCTGACCGTGAGCTTATTGTCAGAGGAGCTCCTGAGGACGTCATCCCGCTCTGCGTGGGGCAGCGGGAGATCCGTGCGCGTATCGAGTCATGGCTTGCGCAAGCGGGTACGCGGGGGCAGCGGGTCATCGCGGTTGCCCATAAACGGCTCGCACAGCAGCACGGGACCCTTGCCGCAGAAGAGCGTGAGCTGCATTTTGCCGGACTCATCTCATTCATTGACCCGCTGAAAAAAACCACGAAGGATGCAGTTGCCAAAGCAAAGCGGCTCGGAGTCGCGGTCAAGATCCTGACCGGCGACAGCAAAGAAGTAGCCGGTGCAGTTGCGTACGAGATCGGCCTGGTTTCGGACGTAACGCATGGCATCACCGGAGCCGAGTTTGACCGCTTGGATCCGCAGAAAAGGCGCGCAGCAGTGGATGCGCACGCGGTTTTTGCCCGCGTATCACCGCAGCAGAAATACGAGATCATCAAGGTCCTGCAGGAAACGCATCTGACCGGATTCTTAGGCGAGGGGATCAACGACGCCCCTGCTCTCAAGATCGCTGACGTCGCGCTGGTGGTGCAGGGAGCATCGGGTATCGCCCAGGAAGCAGCAGACATCGTGCTCCTCAAGAAAAGCCTGCAGGTTATCGTTGACGGTATCCACGAAGGGCGCTCGGTTTTTGTCAATACGGTAAAATACATCAAAGCGACGCTTGCCTCAAACTTCGGTAATTTTTATGCGGTAGCCATCGCGTCTCTTCTTATTCCGTTCCTGCCGATGCTTCCCATTCAGATCCTGCTGGTCAATCTGTTGTCCGACTTTCCTATGATCGCCATAGCCGCCGACACGGTCGACGCCAGTGAGCTCAAAAAACCGAAAGGTTACGATATTAAGGAGATCGTGCTCATCGCGACCGTTCTCGGCATCGTGAGCACGGTTTTTGATTTTATCATGTTCGCGCTCTTTTACCGGATCTCGCCGGAAGTGCTGCAGACCAACTGGTTCATCGGAAGTATTTTGACCGAACTGGTGTTCCTGTTCTCTGTCCGTACACGTTTGCCGTTCTTCAAGACAAAACGTCCATCTGCCGTACTTCTGTGGTTATCGCTCACCGCGTTCGTCGCTACCATTATGCTGCCCTATATACCGTATAGTGCCAAACTTTTCCACTTTACGCCTCCTTCACCGAAACATCTGGTGATGATCCTGGCCGTGGTTTCGGTGTATTTCATCATTACGGAAACGGTCAAGATTATGTATTATCGTATGCAGCGAGCATGAAAACGAAGAATAACGTGACGAACTTGTTCTTTTGGAAGTATATGGTGAATGCCTGGTCGTTTGCGGCATTCATGCTGTTCGTGTTGCATTTTTTTTCTCGAGGATTCTTCGGGGTCGCGGATAGTTTCATCGCGGTGATCTATCCGGCGGTGCTCACTATCTATACGGGGCAGAAGGAATTCAGCAGGTGGAGATCGAAAAAATTCTCGTCTCGATTTTTCGGCGAATTTTTTGTCGTTGCATGGACCGCGGTCTTCATAACCTTTGTTTTTATCAGCGTCATTTCCCGCGGTCAGTATCAAGTATCTCTTGAAATGGTGACTACCTATCTTGCGGTGTTGAGCATCTACGCGGTGACACTCAAGTCAAAGGAAATGCGCGCACAGGCATGAACGATTCGAAGCTTCTCGCTGATCCGGATCTCAAGAATATGTATGACAAGATGCTCGAGTATCTTGCTGACGGCGATATGGCTGAAAAACGCCTGGTCAATCGCATTGAGCGGTTGCGACTCCGGTACCCTGAAACAAAGCGGTATGATCGGTATACGTCGGATACTGCATGGCAGCTTATTCCGCTGCTCCGTGAGAACGGCTACATTAATGAGGAGCGGTATGCGCAGCGCTTGTTTGATTCGCTGAAGGACAAGAAGGATGGTTTGCGACTGATACGGCGAAAAATGCTGCGGCGGGATATTCGCCCGGAAATCGTCGGACAAATTTGCAGCACATTTGAAGGGTCGGGCTCTGAGCAGGATCTGTCAAAGATCGTCGCAGCGACAACGGCAAAATTTCTGTCGCTTACCGAAAAATACGGCTCTGATCCGATCAAGAAATATCAGATACGCTCCAAGATATATGCCTGGCTTGCGATGCGGGGATATGGAGTTGAGGAAAGCGCTACAATATGGCAAAAAATTGATTTTCATGCAAAAAAAGATTGACCCAGCTCCACTTTTACTACCAACCATTCAGTGAGCGTTCACTCATTAGTTTCAGGAAGCTATTTCTTGAACTTCAACCTTGAGGGTAAACGTGGGGCTGGGTTGACAAGGCCCTTGAATCATCGTAGGATTAAACTTAGTGAGTGATTTCGTACTTTGTAACCTTTCCCAAGCCCGGAATTGAGGTATCCGGCTTATGTTTCTCGTAGGCGATGTTTTAGTCAACCCTGGTAGGAGGGATATCCAGATGGGCACTCTGAAACACGCGCAGAGGGAGTACGTTCAGAGGGGGGCGATGAAGCCGGAGGAGTTCGTCGAGATGATGTCCGCTGAAGGGATGAATTTCAGGAACGCCGCCACCCTCGTTGCTGTAGAGGATGCGATGTCCGGCGAAGGAACACAGGAGATCCCTGAGAGGCATCAGCACACGTCATCGTATTCCATGCCTCCGCGCGTGAAGAGGTCCCTCATCGAAGATCACGGACTCAGCCCGGAAGATATAACCGTGGCCTGCAGGCAGGTCAGTTTCCGGCATGCGATGCTGGATTTGACCATCCCGAGTCCTGAGGAGGAACTCCTCAACACCGAGAACGAGTAGGCGGAGCAGTCCGCCGACAGTAGTCGGACCCGGCAGCGCCCAAGCGCATGCCGGGTCCTATCATCTCACTTCTTTGTAACATGAAATTGATCGTCAAAAGGAATTTATATCTTGCACTACTCCTGATATCGTTCATAGCGACGTCAGGCAGTTTGTATTTCAGCGAAGTCGAGGATCTGACGCCGTGCACCCTGTGCTGGTATCAGCGCATATTCATGTATCCGTTGGTCATATTGTCCCTCGTTGCCTTGCGGAGGCGCGACACTATGTTCGCGCACTATGTGTATCCGCTTAGTACGCTCGGGGCATTGTTCGCGGCATATCATTACAAATTGCAGATGTTCACCCCTACCGCATCGAATTTTTTTTTCAACTGCACTAAGGGAAGCGTTTCGTGTTCCACGATCGACGTGAGCTACTTTGGTTTTATTACCATCCCGCTACTTTCTTTTTTTGCCTTTTTGATGATCACGGCCCTTGCATTTTTGAGCTTGCGCACGGACCGATGGAAATAATCATTCACACGAAGTAGCAGTATGCCTGACCCAACCCATCTTATTCAGGAGAAATTCGTCACCAAAGGAGAAAATCCGAGTGCTGAGTATCAGCGGCTTTTGAATGCATACGTTGAAAATCCTTTCGACGATATGCACTTGCGGCCTGAAGAGAAGAAGAAATTGGCGGAAGCGACCCCCGAATCCACCGTGCCTGCCGTATGATAGAGCGACTTGCTGTGCTATACTGACAGTGCTATGTCGGGCACTGCTTTCCTATCAGGTGTCTACTATGGAAAATACGAGAAGGTCGTTCACCTCGTGATCTCGGGGAGCATGACCGTGTTTTTTTATATGCTGTTCGGCTTGGCATGGGCTCTCACCGTACCGCTCGTCGTCGGCGTTGCCAAGGAGCTCAGGGACGCACGCAGGCTGGATGACCATTTTGACCTGTTTGATATGCTTGCCAACGTCGCGGGCATTAGTATCTCTTTCGTGTTCATCCGGCTCACCGGTAACGGAGGGTATGTCTAATCAGCTGCCAAAGGTAATACGACAGATGGCCATGTTCACGGCCGGGTATGTGCTTTTTTTTGTCGCATATGATTTAGCCCATAAAAATTACGAATTTCTTTTTTATAGCTTAGTCATAATTTTGCTTTTAGTCGTTCTCATCAATCTGTATCGTCGCATTGAGCTGTCCAACTGGATTTTTGTCAGTTTATCTGCATTCGGTTTTTTGCATCTGATCGGGGGCAATGTCCGCTGGAACGGAACCGTGCTATACCGAATCGGGTATTTTAACGACTCGATACACTTTGACAATATTGTCCATACTATCGGCATCTTTTTAACCACGCTGATCCTGTATAACCTGCTGTATCCGTTCATCGATCAGCGCGTCCGCGATCGGTACAGTATTTTTTACATGCTGCTTATGCTGATGGCGATGGGAGTCGGCACGGTGAATGAAATTATCGAACTAATCGCCGTTGTGTCCCTTCAGGCAGGATCAAGCGTTGGGAATTATCTGAATAACGCTTTCGATCTGGTTTTTAACGGGCTCGGCTCGCTTCTCGGTGTGATCGTTATCCATCAGTATCAGCGCAGAAAAGTAAGGTTGTAAGCCATGACGCTACCGAAAAACAAAAACAAAGCACACGCCTGGGTCGTCAGTGTGGACATGGGATATGGTCACCAGCGTGCGGCATATCCGCTGCGGCACATAGCTCATAACGGCATTTTGAATGCCAACACCTATCCGGGTATTCCTCACGAAGATCGGAAGATCTGGAAAACCACACGGCGTTTTTACGAATTTATTTCACGTTTCAAGCAGGTGCCGCTCATCGGAAATGAGATCTTCGAACTCTATGATACGGTACAAAGCATCCCCGCTTTTTATCCCAAGCGGGATCTCTCTGAACCGACCTTTCAGGTTAAGCAAGTGATGTCTCTCATACGCAAATCGCATTGGGGAGAACACCTCATCGCGAAGCTTGCCAAGAAACCGCTGCCGCTCATCTGTACCTTTTTCGCGCCTGCTTTTATGGCCGAATACTATCAGTATCCTGGTGATATTTATTGTCTCGCGACCGATACTGATATCAGCAGAGCGTGGGTGCCGCAATATCCTGCACGCAGCCGCATCAAATACTTTGCGCCGACGTACCGCGTTGCGGATCGTTTACGGCTCTATGGCGTCAGGCAGCATAATATTTTTCTGACCGGATTCCCGTTGCCTATAGAAAACACCGGGCCGCCTGATCTGCAGCGATTGAAGCGGGATATTCTGTATCGACTCGTGAACTTGGACCCCAAGCGCAGGTACGTGGTGCGCCATAGCGAGGAAATTCACGAACACCTCGGGTATCGACAGTTGCCCCGACATGCCATGCATCCGTTGATGCTGACGTTCGCGGTGGGCGGTGCGGGCGCACAGCGGGATACTGCGGTCATGGTCCTGCGGAGCCTTCGGCAGCGGATCGTGCAGCACCAGATCAGCTATACCATGGTCGCGGGTATTCATAATGAAGTTTCCAAATATTTCCGTGATGCGGTGCGTGATCTGGGTCTGCTGGGCGAGCTCGGAAAGCATATCCACATTATTTTCGCGAATTCAAAGAACGAATATTTCGCCAAGTTCAATGAAGCGCTGCGAACGACTGATATCCTGTGGTCAAAACCATCGGAATTGAGTTTTTATACCGCGTTGGGCATCCCTCTCATCATAGCGCCGCCCATAGGTTCCCAAGAGCGTTTTAACCGCAAATGGGTCGAGTCGATCGGGTCAGGCGGGTTTCAGGAAGATCCGGAGTATGCTCATGAGTGGCTTTTTGACTGGATACGAAGCGGATGGCTTGCTGAAGCGGCCATCCAGGGTTTTGTCGAAGCGCCGAAATTCGGGACTTTCAATATCGCTAAGATCATTTCAGAGAAACCAAGCGAAATGAAAGCAATGGGCACGGTCTTGCCATATTAGCTTTGTTACAGGAGTAAATATTGACAAATATAGAGAAAGATGGTACCATAATCTATTATGAAATTAGAACGAAATCAGAGGAAAAAACATCATTGGTTGATAAAAGCACTTATTGCAGCCGGCGCTATCATAGGGACGGGTATCTATCGTATGCCGCCCAAACAGCGAAAGAAGGACTCGGAAAAAATTGTGGAAGCAGTGAAGCGTTTTTCGAGCCTCTTCGTTGACTATTGCGTCCCGCATGAACGCAACAATTACCGGCCGAAAGCGCTGCATCATCGTTCCGTGCACACCATGATTTTATTCGTGGTGCTCGTGAAGATCGGCATCCTTTCCGTCCTGTTTACCCTATACCCGAATCTTGCGCATCTGGATCAGAACATTCAATCAATGTCCTATACGCTGATAAACCAGTACCGGACCGAAAAAGGGACCGTACCTTTGCTGGTGAATTCCTATCTTGAGGAGGCCGCTCTACAGAAAGGGCAGGATATGCTCGAGCAAAACTATTTTAGCCACTTCGGACCGGATGGAAAGAAACCGTGGCAGTGGCTTGATCCCAGCCAGTATACATTCAAAGCAATGGGTGAGAATTTGGCAATGGATTTTCTCTCCGCAAATTCGGTCGTTAAGGCATTTCAAAAGAGCCCTTCGCATGATCGCAATCTTCTGAACACCGCCTATTCCGAAGTAGGCATTGCCGTACTGAACGGCTATTTGGACGGCCATAACACCAATCTGATGGTCGTATTCTTCGCAAGCCCCAAAGCCGAAGCTCCGATAGCGCAAGCTCCGGCACCCGTTCCGCAGCCAGTTGCGGAAAACAAACCGGTCGTACCACAGCCGCAGCCAAAACCGATCAGTACCGAGCCGCCGCCTGCTGAAAAGCCCGTTGCAATATTGCCGGTGCCGACGACGACGGTTGCGCAGACTCCTGTAGTAGGCACCGTACGCCAGGTATCTTCTGCCGTAGCGGCAGCGGAGGTTTTGGGTGAATCGACCGGCGCTGATCAATTGGTCGTTGCAGACAATCTCAAAGGCGGATCGGTTTTCTCACAGGGAAATATGACGCAGCGCATTCTTGCCTGGTCTGACCGGTTTTTCTATGCATTTTTGATAGCCGCGATACTGCTCTTGCTCGTCAATATCTTCGTCAAGATCCGCGTCCAGCATGTTCCGAGCATTGCGAACGGCTCTCTTCTGATCGCAGTGCTTGTCATAGCGCTCTTCTGGCGCGTCCACCAAGCAGAAGCGATCGGCGAGCAGGTGCGCGTTCTGGCACAGTGGTTCATCCCGCCATCTTTTTATTGAAACATTTCCCGCAGAGCACTATAGCGTTATAATTCGCGAAGCGTATTTATGAATTAAATACTTGGAGAGTATTAAAAAAATTGATTTTTTAGTGAAAATTTGATACAATAGCAATATGAAAGTCCAAGATATTATAAAAAAGAAACCATATTTGATCTGGTATACAAAAAACTACGACGGCCTGAATGATGAGGCAGTTGTCGAGGCCGTGTTGAACTACGGGGACTGGGACGATGTGCGCACGCTCATCTCGATTCTGGGCATGAAGAAAGTTGCATCTATTTTTCAGCAGCAGATCATCCGACCGCGCAATAATTACTATCCGGAGATACGGAATTATTTTCAGCTCTATTTTAAGAAACATGCATAAGGAAATCCTGACGAAAGAACAGGAGGAGCTGTTGCCGTTGCTGAAGTTATTTTCTAAGCAATTCGGTTTAGTCGGCGGCACCGCGTTTGCCTTGCACCTCGGACACCGGCGGTCTATTGATTTTGATCTGTTTTCCCCGAAAAAATTCTCCAACATTACTCTTCGGAAAGCAATCGAGCAAACACGCCCAATTCAAAAGGAGCTGATAAACAGGCTGGGCGAGTTTACGTTCATGATTAATGGAGTGAAGATGACCTTTTTTCATTACCCGTTTGGAGTTAAGTTCACCGAACGATTTGACCGCGGCATCACACTGCCGGATCTCGTGACGCTCGCGGCTATGAAAGCGTGTGCGCTTGGTCAGCGAGCGAAGTGGAAAGATTATGTCGATATGTATTTTGCGTTGCAGCATCATACGCTCACGGAAATAATTGACAAGACGATGGAAATTTTCGGCGACTCATTTAATAGTAAATTATTTGTTGCGCAATTATCCTACTTTGAAGACGTAAATTATTCTGAAATTGTGGAATACATGCGCGGTTTTGAAACTGATGACGCACGTATCAAGAAAACGCTAATTGCATGCGCGGTACGGTGACTCGGCGTAATGCATAACGAACAGTATGCCGGAACGAATTCCACAATTCGATAGTTTACAGGAGGGAAACGTGGAAAGAGTAAAAACTGACCCGATTGACTTGTATTTGGAACAGCTGGATACTGGCGAGGAATTCAAAGAGATCACGCCGCAAGCCGCTGATTTGAGCTTCATGTCCAAAGAGCAATGGGCGGAAACCCTGTGGGCTCTGTTTGAGTCTAATCCCCCAAGTGGTAGCATTTCTCGCAGAGCGGCTGAAATTGGATCTGCATGAGCGAAAGATAACAATCCGCCCAGCATGGCAGGGCGTTGATTTTCTCGGGTTTGTAGTATTCCCGCATCACACGGTTATTCGCTCGCGGACAAGAAAACGCATGCTGCGACGGCTCACCGCCTCGGAACAGCTTTATGAGAACGGTGCAATAACGACAAAGTTGTATCTGGCGTCGCTGCAATCCTACCGAGGCATCCTCACGCACTGCCGCGCGCGCCGGTTGCTCCGCTACATTGATGCCACATTTGGATGCGATGCAGTAACACTGAGTAATAGCGTAGATCAAGCTGTCGAATATGGCACTGTGCAAAAAGAGTTTCAATAAAAAAAGAGTGGATGCGTTGTAGCATTCTCCCGATCCATCGCCGCCTCTCTCTAAAACGCGCGCTGGTGCACATTGCGTGGCCTCATGCTATACTATGTGTATGCATGTCGCGGCTTTGGAGATACACTCGTATAAGAGTTTTTTGAGAACGGTCATCCTGCCGTTTTCACCGAATCTCAATATTTTCATCGGCCCGAATAATTGCGGTAAAACAAATGTCCTTGACGCCATTGATTTTTTAACGCACCCGCAAAAAGACCCGCGGCGATTGCATCATCATCGCGCACAGCTTCTCTTGACGCTGCGTCTTACCGCAGAGGAACAGGAGTTGATCAGGACAACGGAATTGGTTACGGCCCTCGGTCGTAACTACTCAGTTACGATGCAGGATGCTCATGGGCAGTCGCTGCCGGAGAACGCGAGCGGCCATCTTTCTTCACGCATCAAAATGCTGACCTATGATGATTTCAGCGATTTGGAGCGTATCGAGGAGGATTATACGTTAATGGCTGAGCGGCATCCCGAACGATTCAAACAGATGACCGCATTGCTGCTTGAGCATTTCCCCGAGGTAAAGAGCATTAATTCCATTGTTGATGTTGATTCTGATACGTACGGTACGGTCGCGGTCGGGGCCAAATCGATAACGATCGAGCGGTTAGGAGGCGGGTTTCGCCGGGTGCTTGTCATGCTCATGTATGCACTCCATCCGGATTACTCGGTAGTGCTTATCGATGAGCCGGAGATTCATTTGCATCCGGGGCTCATCAAACGGCTTTTGAAGATCTTCAACAGCGGCATGACCAATCAGCTGATCGTGACAAGCCATTCACCGCTTTTTATAAATGCGTATACCATCCCCCATGTGTATCGGGTTCTGAAAGACGAGCAGGGGAGCCATGTGTACTCACTGGCCCAGCAGCCGGGGCACTTGAATCAGCAGCGCCTCGTGCAGGAAATCAATGCGGATAACATGGAACTCTTTTTCGCCGACAAAGTGCTTCTGGTAGAAGGCGTTTCGGACCGCATCTTGATGCGGGGACTGATCGATCGTTTTTATACCGGTCCGTACGATATCAAGGTCATTCATACGCAGGGCAAGACGAATATTGAAAGTTATATCGAGTTGATGCGCATATTTCATATCCCGTATCTCGTTATGCTTGATCGGGATGCCTTATCCGCGGTGGCCGGGCAGTTCGGAATGCATGTCGGCAGACATCCGTCTCCCGATCTCTACGAACAACTTCGTGCACGGCATGTCGCGGTTCTGGACAACGGATCGATCGAACAAAATTACCCCCGGAGGTACCAGCGGAAGGACAGCAAGCCTCTGAATGCGCTCCATGCGGCGGCCAACATTACGCCGGGGGAGTATGCGTCTGATGCGATGAGGAACCTGCGTACAATCATTGATCAATTGTGAACTGTTCCGAGGTCCCGTTTCGTGGTATACTAATTCAGTTAGTCATTAAGGAATACAGTTATGCTCTACGCTGCAGAAGGGTCATGCGATTGCGGGATGACGGAATGCGATTGTGGCTGTTCGTGTGGTCGTGAGACGATCGAATGCCCGTGCGGTGCGAAGTGCTCGTGCGGGCACTAACGGTCGAAAGCTGGACATGCCCTGGTTGTATATTATTCTGATCTCGTATTTAATTTTATCAATCAGCAACCTGATCGATAAAATTTTTTTATCGAAGATCGTCACTCAGAGCATCGTGTATGCGATATGGGTCAGTATTTTGAGCATAGTCGTCGTTATATTGCTCGCCATCGACGTGGGTCTCAATCAGGCTGCGGGGGGACATGCCTCGCTCTTCGGCGAACTCACCTGGATGGATCCGTGGTTCGTCATGGTATCTTTTTTTCTCGGCATCCTTTTTACGCTCGCCATCTATCTTTTATACTCCGCGTTGCAGCGCGGCGAGGCGTCCCGCGTCATTCCGCTCATCGGCGGCAGCATGCCGCTGCTTATTTATGCCATGACGTTCTATTATGATCCGCTGGATCGCAAAAAGCTGATCGCGTTCGTTTTTCTGGTTGCGGGAACGGTGCTCATTTCCCTGACCCCGAGAGACTCGCGTAAAAAAAATAAAACGCGGGCCGTGTCGCTCGCGATAGGAGCTTCGCTTTCATTCGCCCTCTATTTCGTCTTAACGCAATATCTCTTCCGGCAGCAGGGATTCGTAAATGGATTGGTCTGGCCGCGCCTCGGATCGGCGTTCGTCGTCTTATTGCTTTTTTTCAACAAGCATATTCGCACGATGATGGTCCAAAGCTTGCAGCCGCTTTCCCGCAAGATGCGCGGCACGTGGCTTGCCAATCAGGCGCTGGGAGCGCTGGGATTTGTGGGGCAGCAGTACGTTATTTCCATTCCCGGCGTGAGCGTCGCGCTTATTTCAGCGCTGCAGAGCATGCAATACGTCTTCATATTGCTCTTCGCATCATCATTGTCTTTTTTCAAGCCGCAGCTGCTGCGCGAGTATATTTCACCAGCTATTATCGTGCAGAAATTGCTTGCCTTGGCATTCATAGCGGTTGGGCTTTATTTCGTGTCTGTATAGTATGTAAAAAAAACGGATCTGGATCATCGGCGCAAGCGTTATTTTTTTAATGATATTTGGATTTTGGTATTTCAAGTTCGCCGGTCATCATGTGCGTCTCGATGCGTCACGGGTACCAGATGATTTCTGGGGCATCACTTTTTCCAAAAAATACGCGGAAGAGCTGGGGCTCGACTGGCGAGAGACGTACCTGGCGTTGCTGGATGAAATGAAGATCCGTAACATCCGGATCCCGGTGTACTGGGACGACATAGAACGCATGAAGGACTCTTTTTCATTCGATGAGTATGATTGGATGCTTGCAGAGGGGAGTAAGCGCAACGCACACTTCATTCTCGCAGTAGGCAGGAGACTGCCGCGGTGGCCGGAATGCCATCAACCCGATTGGACGAAGTCGTTCTCAACCGATGCATTGACCAGCGAACAGCTTGCTATGGTGTCCGCCACGATCCAGCATTTCGCACAGGTTCCCTCGATACGCTATTGGCAGCTTGAGAACGAGTTCTTTTTCCGGTGGTTCGGCTTGTGCCCGAAGCCGGATGTTGAACTTCTCAAAAAGGAGATAGCGTTGCTGAAGGCCTACGACCAGCGTCCACTGATCCTGACCGATTCCGGCGAGCTGAACAGTTGGCGGCAAGCGGCGCAGTATTCGGATATGCTGGGTATCACTATTTATCGCGTTGTATGGAACAATTACTTCGGTTATTTCCGATGGCCATGGCCGGGCTTGCTGTATCGGGCGAAGGCGCTGTGGGTGGGAAAGTCCCCGGAAAATGCGATCGTAGCCGAATTGCAAGCTGAACCGTGGCCGGCGAATTTTAAAAAAAACGACCAGATCAGCCGCGACGAATATTTAAAATCATTTTCCGTAAAGCAGATGGAGACCAACAGCGAGATAGCGCGCAGGACCGGTTTCCGCCAGGCATACTTCTGGGGGGCAGAATGGTGGTACTGGCTGAAACTGCACGGCGATGCTACGATATGGCAGGCAGCCAGAGAAATCATTAGCACGGCTCATGAAGAATAAAAAGCGCCCGGTGTACGTATGGTGTATCGTAGCGGTCTACGCGACCGGTATGTTGGTTTTGATCCTGCTCTCTGCGTCAAATTATCCGGTTCAGTGGCGCGCGCAGGTCAATCATGAGCGCCAACGATACCTGGAAGTATTCGATCAGGCGATCTCGTACTATTCGCTCGATCACGCAGGGGTCATTTTTCCGCTTCCCGATAGTCCGGCAATGATCTCGAATACCGACCAATGTTCCTATGCGTGTCCTGCCTTGAAGATCGCCATTCCTTGTTATGATCTCTCACGCGAGCTCGTGCCTTCCTATATGAGCCGCTTGTATCAGGATCCCCTTTTGACCTCTGAATCGGACACTGGATTTTATGTGTACTCCCGCGATGGGATCTTGAACCTGGGCGCATGTCATCATTTTTTCAAGGATCCGATCGGCATTTCGAGAAAGCTCTAGACCAACACCATGGATGGAGTCCAGCAGCATCTGCGTATTATTCTCATTAGAAATGCGACATAGCGTATACTTAGGGTTTCTAACCAACCTAAGCAAACGACTATGCCGCCA